>JASHUC010000006.1 GCA_030040235.1 Gammaproteobacteria bacterium
ACGTAGAAGTAGCCGTTCTTCGCCGCCTGCATGATGACCTTGCGCGGGCGGCCGTTGATTCTGAGCGTGGCGAGCGTCAGCGTCTGGGTGGAATCGTAATCCCACATGTCTCCCGGGGTCGTCTGGTAGTGCCACGCATAGCGGCCGTTCGAGGCATGCACCGCCACGATCGAGGCGGAGAACAGGGCATCGGCGCGCGCGCCGCTCGGCATGCGCCCCCAGGGCTGCACGTTGCCGGTGCCGAAGTAAAGAAGATCGAGCTCGGGATCGTAGGAGAAGGAGTTCCAAACCGTGGCGCCGCCACCGCTCTTCCACCACCCGGGCGGCCAGGTCGTGGCGGCATGGGCGAGCTCGGCATTCTCGAAGCCCTTGGCCGGATCGCCCGGGACCGTATAGAAGCGCCACAGCCGCTTTCCGGTGACCGCATCGTAGGCGCTCACGTAGCCGCGCACGCCGTACTCGGCGCCCGCGTTGCCGATCACCACGCGCCCGGCAACGGCGAGCGGGGCGCCGGTGATCGCATAGGGGAGGTGCGGATCGACCGTGAGCACCGACCAGATGGGCTTGCCGGTGCGCGCCTCGAGTGCGATCAGCCGCCCATCGAGCGTCGCCACGTAAACCCGTCCCTTCCACACGGCAACGCCGCGATTGACCACATCGCAGCACACGTGCACGGCAATTCGCCGGGGCACCTTCGGATCGAACTGCCACAGCAGCCGCCCGCTCGAGGCTTCGAACGCCTGGACCTTGCTCCAGGCGCTCGAGGTATACATGCGGCCGTCCACGACCACCGGGGTTGCCTCCTGCCCCCGATGCGTATCGAGATCGTAGTACCAGGCGAGCGCGAGCCGATCGACGTTGCGGTCGGTGATCTCTCGCAGGGGGCTGAAGCGGGTGTCCCCGTAATCGTGTCCGGTGGTGAGCCAGTTCTGCGGCTCCGAGCTCGCGTGGCTCAAGCGCGCTTCGGTCACCCAGGCCGTTCGAGTCTCAGCCGGGGCTCCCGCGTCGAGCGCCTGAGCGGTGCTCGCTGCGAGAGCCGTGGTCAGCACGAATAGCAACGGTCGAAACATAAGCGTATCGCGAGCCCCCCGCCTTCGGCTGATCGAGCCGACAGTATCTCATCGTTTGAGCAGTCGAAAACAGAAAGGACCGCTTCTTGCTGCCGCGCGCGGAGCGCGACTTAACCAGCCGGGGGACCGCCCATGATGAGCAGGGTTCACGCAGGCAAGCAGGCCGTCAGTCCCGCACTCATGCACCGCGAAGCGTCGCTCGAAAATTTGCTGCAGAGTGTGGTTGCAGAACGCGACCAGGCACGCGAGGCCCTGGCGGCGGCACTGAGCGAGCGCGATCGCGCCCACATCGCCCTGACGGATGCCGAGCGGCGCAAGGATGAGTTCCTCGCCACCCTCGCGCACGAGCTGCGCAATCCGCTCGCTCCTATCCGCAGTGCGGTTCAAATCATGCGCATGGCCGAGGGAGATGAGGCGACCACCTCCGCCGCCCGCGCGATCATCGAGCGGCAACTCAAGCACCTCGTCCGGCTCATCGACGATCTCATGGACGTGTCGCGGCTGACGCGCGGCAAGCTCGAGCTCAGAAAAGAGCGGGTGGACCTCGCGACCGTGCTGCAGATCGCCGTCGAGATCAACCGGCCATTGCTCGAGAGCAAGCAGCAGCACGTCACGCTCGAGCTGCCCGCCGAGCCGCTGCTCGTCGAGGCCGACACCACGCGGCTCGCTCAGGTGTTCGCCAATCTGCTCAACAACGGCGCCAAGTACAGTGACGCCTGGGCGGACATCGCAATACAGGCCGCCCGCGAGGCCAATGAGGCCGTGGTGCGGGTCTGCGACCAGGGGATCGGGATCCAGGCCGACATGCTCGAGCGCATCTTCGACATGTTCACGCAGGTCGAGCGCCCGCAGCCCTCGCCCCGCGACGGGCTCGGCGTGGGACTCACGCTGGTCAAGCGCCTGGTGGAGCTGCATGGCGGGACGGTGGGCGCCCACAGCGCAGGTCCGGGAACCGGGAGCTGCTTCACCGTGCGGCTCAATCTGCTACCCGCTCTCGATGAGCAAGCCCGTCCGCTTGCCGCGACGGGGGAAGTCCCGCAGGGGCCGCGGCGCGCGCGCATTCTCGTGGCCGATGATAACTACGATGCTGCGCAGAGCCTGGCGTTGATGCTCGGCATGGACGGCCATGAGGTTCGCATCGCGAGCGACGGGCTCGAGGCACTGCGCGTGGCCGAGGAGTTCCGGCCGCAGCTGGTGCTGCTCGATATCGGCATGCCCAAGCTCGACGGGTACGAGACGGCGCGGCGCTTGCGCGAGCGCCCCTGGTTCCAGGGGACTCGCCTGTTCGCCTTGACGGGCTGGGGTCAGGAGGAAGATCGCGAGCGCGCCCGGCTGGCCGGCTTCGACCGTCACCTCGTCAAGCCCGTCGACCCCGATGAGCTCAGCGAGTTGCTCAACCACACGCTAAGCAACGCTTACGCTTGAGCTTCGAGGCAGGGGTCCAGCAGCGGTCCATGGGCCCGGCATGAAACTTCTGCAACGGCCTGGGCAAACTTTGCAAGGCGCCCGTCGGGGCAGCGGCGC
>JASHUC010000061.1 GCA_030040235.1 Gammaproteobacteria bacterium
CGAGCAGCTCGAGCGCCGAGGTGCCCTGGCCGGCGATCACCCGCCGATCGTTGTAGGGATGGATGAAGTGCGCGCCCGTTTCGCTGATGATGCGCTGCGCGGTGCTCTCGCGCGACTCCTGGGTGGGCTCGCAAAGCGTCACGCGAGCCCCGTAGCGCTCGATCGCGCGCTTCTTCACCTGCGCACCGGTCGCAGGCATCACGACGAATGCGGGTATCCCGCGGTTGCGCGCCGCGAGTGCGACTGCCGCCCCGTGGTTGCCCGAGGAGTGGGTCACCACCCCGCCCCGCGCCTCCTGCTCGCCGAGCGAGAAGACGGCGTTGTGCGCGCCGCGGGCCTTGAAGGCGCCCGCTTTCTGCAAGTTCTCGCACTTGAAGAAGAGCTTCGCTCCGGTGAGGGCATCGAGCGAGCCGCTCGTCAAGACGGGCGTGCGGTGCACGAACGGGCGAATGCGCTCGTGCGCCTCGCGGATGTCGCGCAGAGAAAGCTCGGGTGTCATCGGCCCTACCGGTTGATCGAATCGATCGAGCGTTTGTCGGCGGCGAGTGCGGCCTCGTGCACCGCCTCGGCGAGCGTCGGATGCGCATGCATGGTGCGCTGCAGGTCCTCGCTGCTCGCCGAGTACTCGAGGGCGAGCACCGCCTCGGCAATCAGCTCGCCGGCGAGTGGACCGATGATGTGCACGCCGAGGATCTCGTCATCGTCCTGCGCGGCAATGAGCTTCACGAAGCCCTGCGTCGCCTCGAGGGCACGCGCGCGGCCGTTCGCGAGGAACGGGAACACGCCGACCTTGTAGGCTCGCCCGCTCGCCTTGACCTCCTCCTCCGTCGCGCCGACCGTTGCGATCTCGGGCGCGGTGTAGATGACCGAAGGAACGGCTTTGTAGTTGACCTCACCGAAGCGCCCCGCGATGAGGTCCGCCACCATCACCCCTTCTTCCTTGCCCTTGTGCGCGAGCATCGGCCCGCGCACGCAGTCCCCGATCGCCCAGACGCCCTCGGCGCCGGTGCGGCAATGCTCGTCCACCCGGATGAAGCCGCGCTCATCGAGCTCGACGCCGGTGCCGGGCGCGAGGAGATCGCGCGTGTAGGGGCGCCGTCCCACCGCGACGATGAGCCGGTCGACCGTGATCTCACCCGCGCCCTTCGCATCCTCGTAGGAGACGGCGACTGAGCCCTGCTCGACCTTCGCGCCCGTGACGCGCGCACCGAGCCGGATGTCGAGGCCCAGGCGCTTGAAGTGGCGCAGCGCCTCGCGGGCGAGCTGCTGATCGGAGGTCGCGAGGAAATCGTTGAGCGCCTCGAGGATCACCACCTCGCTCCCGAGCCGCCGCCATACGCTCCCGAGCTCGAGCCCGATCACTCCGGCGCCGATGACGCCGAGCCGCTTGGGGACCTCAGGCAGCTCGAGCGCGTCCCATGAGTCGATGATGCGCTGGTGGTCGAACGCGACGCCGCGAAGCTCGATGGGCTGGGAGCCCGAGGCGAGCACCACGTGCTTCGCGGCGAGCTCCCGGCGCGATCCGTCGTGCGCCGTGAACTCGACGCGCTTGCCGGGCATCAGCCGCCCGTGGCCCTGAAGCGGCGTCACACCCCCCGCCTTGAACAGCGCTGCAATCCCGTCCGTCATCTTCCTGACGATGCCCGCGCGGCGCCTCTGCATCGTGGCGAGATCGAGCTCGACGCCCGCGGCGTGAATGCCGTGCACCGCAAATTCCTCGCGCAGCCGGTGATAGAGCTCGGTCGACTCGAGGAGCGCCTTGGAGGGAATGCAGCCCGCATTCAAACACGTGCCGCCGAAGGCGGCCGTGCCGTCGTGATTCTTCCATTCGTCCACGCAGGCGACCGAGAGTCCGTTCTGCGCAGTGCGTAGCGCCGCGGGGTAGCCCGCCGGCCCCCCGCCGATCACGATCACCTCGAACGCATCGGCCATGCTGCCTCCCCTGTTGTGCGGCGCTGCGCGGCGGCTACAGCCCGAGCAGCATGCGCCCCGGATCCTCGAGGCTGTCCTTCACCGCCACGAGGAACTGCACGGCGTCCCGCCCGTCGATGATCCGGTGATCGTAGCTCAGGGCGAGGTACATCATCGGCCGGATGGCGATCGCCCCGTTCACCACCATCGGGCGTTCCTGGATCTTGTGCATGCCGAGAATCGCACTCTGCGGCGCATTGACGATGGGTGTGGACATGAGCGAGCCGAACACGCCGCCGTTGGTGATGGTGAAGGTGCCGCCGGTGAGATCCTCGAGCAAGAGGCTGCCCTCGCGTGCCCGCGCGGCATAGGCGGCGATCTCCTTCTCGATCTCGGCGAAGCTCTTGGCATCGGCATCGCGCAGGATCGGCACGATCAGTCCGCGCTCGGTCGAGACGGCGACGCCGATGTCGTAGTACTCGTGGTAGATGATCTCGTTGCCATCCACCGAGGCGTTGACGATGGGAAAGCGCTTGAGCGCCTCGATGGAGGCTCGCACGAAGAACGACATGAATCCGAGCTTGACGCCCTCGAGCTTCTCGAAGCGTTCCTTGTGGCGCGCACGCAGCTCCTGCACGGCGG
>JASHUC010000062.1 GCA_030040235.1 Gammaproteobacteria bacterium
GGCGATTAGAGTGGGTCCGGGTCCCCGAACCACCTCCGCTGCGTCGCACTCCGCCGAGCCGGCTACGTCCGGCAAGAAGCCGCCAGACACTACATGGAGTACAGCGAAACAGCGGATTAGGGGCAAGCGGATATGGGCAGATGCTGGGGCCTGGGTATGCCAACTAACGCAGGTTGAGGCTCCATCTCTACTCGAAGCGGGCGGGCATCCTCGCTGGGCCTGGATCTGCGTCCCCGTGACCTGGGCGGCCATCGCTCCGCCGAGTGCGCGCCTTCGCGCAGCGACAGCCGGAGCGTTCCGCATCAACGAGCGCGAACAAGCTCACGGGCGAGCATGCCCACGACCTTGCCGTTGCGGTCCAGAGGCGCGATGCGGTACTCCACCTCACCGCGCGCAAATGTCGCCTCGTACACGTCCCACCCCCGGCGGTCGACACCGTTGAAACAGAGAGCCTCGAAGGTGCCCACTCTTCGAGTCCTATCTTCGATCAAGGACGACTGTCGTCGCTCGAGCCGTGCGAGGCCGGGCGATAATTCCTCCTGATTCGTTTGTCCCCTCTCCCAAGCTGCAATGTGGCGACGGAGAAACGCTTCGGTGCCCGGGCTCGCCATGTTGTTCTTGATGCGCCGATCCAGCCAGCCCTCATACGCATCGAGAACGGATCGGTCGACCTTTTTCGCGGGTTTTTCGTGTCCGGCCTGATGAAGGACGAGCTCGGTGACCTCACCCTGAGCATCCGTCACGAAGCTGATTTGTGCCGCAACACGGGTTGCAAAAAATTTGGTTTCGCTTTCGGGGTAGAACTCGACCGGCCGGATGCCAGCGCGTTTCTCGGTGTTCAACTGTTCGAAGAAACGCTCTCCCTCGCGGAAAATATGCAGGAACGTGGTCGGACGGTGAGCGAACTGATAATAGCCGACATGCTTGTCGAAATTGCGCGGACCGAAGAGTACGGCCGTACGAGGCTTGGCCTGTTCGAGGGCCCGTTGCGCAATTTCATAGCGCTGTTGTATCTCTTCGTTCGTCGGGGTCGGTATTTGAGCCCCGCTCGCACGTGATCCGTCTACGAGCGTGGATCCACCGCCCGCCGCAGAGATCTTGCGCACCACGTAGTCCTTCAGCTCGCGCCAGCTCGGAAACCCGTACTGGCGGGCGATGCACGATTGCGCGTCGCGCAACCCGAGCGGCATCGCACGGAGCTGGGCATCGCTCTTGTCCTTGGCCGCAGGCAGATGCTGACGAAGGATCGCGAGTGCCAGCGGATCGTGCGCGCGATATTGACGTAGTAGATCTTTAGCCTGCTTGCGCAGGTGGCCGAGATCCGGCCGCTCAGGAAGTGAGCTCACGGACAACCTCCATGCATTTACGCCGTGGGTCCGCAATCTCGGCTGCATAAAGGTACTTGATGAGGAAACGGCAAGTGGGTTCGACCCTGCCCGCGGACCCGGGTGCGGCTTGCTCCGCAGCAGTAATACTAGCTGAGCGGGAGCAGGGTGCCAAACCCGCCCACACGGCACCGCCTCCCGATGAGACGTTTCGAACCATCTGAGCTATCCTCCAAAGCTGGGGGGCGGTGTCCCAGACCGCGCAGCGTCCAGCTCAATCCGGAGTCGTCAGCCATGAAATCTCAAATCAAAGGCACCACGATGCCCGTGCTCGAGATTGGCCTCGAGCCCAACGACCGCATCGTCGCCGAGCCCGGCGAGTTCTCCTGGATGACCGATGGCGTGCAGATGCGCACGACCGCTTACACGGCCGGGGCGCGTGGCCTGTGGGGCGCGATCGGACGTGCGTTCTCGGGCGGCGGGCTGTTCATGACCGAGTACTCCGCGCCCGGCGGCCGGGGTGTGGTCGCCTTCGCCGCGAAGCTTCCGGGCGAGATCTTGCAGGTCGATGTGCCGGCCGGGCATTCGTACATGATTCATCGGCACGGATTTCTCTGCGGCACCGAAGGGCTGCAGCTTGCGACTGGGTTCCAGCGGTCGTTGGGGGCGGGGATCTTCGGCGGAGATGGATTTCTGTTGCAGCGCCTGACCGGTCCCTGCACGGCGTGGGTCGAGCTCGGTGGAGAGGTCGTGACCTACGAGCTCGCTCCCGGCGAGGCGCTGCAGGTGCATCCGGGCCACATCGGCATGTTTCAGGACAGCGTCAATTTCGATGTCACCTTTATGCGCGGCTTCGCCAATGCGCTGTTCGGGGGCGACGGCTTGTTCATCGCCCGGCTGACCGGCCCCGGAAAAGTCTGGCTGCAGAGTTTGACGGTGCCGAACCTGGCGCACGCGCTCGCGCCCTATCTGGGCGGTCATACGGCGCAGAACGTCCAGAGCGGCGCTGCCGGTGCGGTCGCGGGCGCGGTACTGCGCGACATGTTCGGCAATCGGTGAACCCCTGGCCCGAACTCGCCTACGCCAAGTGGCGCGACACCGCAGCCACGCTGCAGCTATGGACCCAGATTGTGGGCAAGTTGCGACTTGCCCTCACGCCCTGGGTCAATCACAGCTGGCACGTCGTTCTCTATGTAACCGCGCGCGGGCTCGGCACCTCGGTGATTCCGGCCGGCAAGGAGATCATCGAGTTCGAGTTCGATTTTATCGAGCACCGCCTTGTCGCGCGCTCGAGCTCTGGGGAGAGCCGGGTGCTCGCGCTCGAGCCACAGTCAGTCGCGACCTTCTATCGTCGTGTGAGGAGCCTTCTGGACGGACTCGGCATCGCGGTCACGATCAGCGAGCAACCGAACGAGATTCCAAACGCCGTCCCTTTTTCGAGAGACGACACTCACCAGTCATACGATGGTGACGCCGCTCGTGCGTTCTGGCGGGCACTCATTCAGGCCGATCGCCTCCTGAAACATTTCCGCAGCGGCTTTATCGGCAAGGCGAGTCCCGTCCATTTCTTCTGGGGCAGCTTCGACCTCGCCGTCACGCGCTTCTCCGGACGACCGGCACCGCTGCACCCCGGGGGCGTGCCGGGACTCCCCGACGCCGTGACGCGAGAGGCGTATTCGCACGAGGTGAGCAGCGCCGGGTTCTGGCCCGGAAACGACGCGTTTCCTCGAGCCGCCTTCTACTCGTACGCTTATCCGGAGCCGCCGGGCTTTCGATCCCACGAGATGACAAAGGGCGGCTACTTTGAGGCGAAGCTGGGAGAGTACATTCTGCCCTACGATAC
>JASHUC010000063.1 GCA_030040235.1 Gammaproteobacteria bacterium
CAGCCGGTAGGTGAGTCCATCCTCGATCGGCTCGTCGAGCGTGCGCCGCTCGGCCATCGGCGGGCCGAAGCTGCCGTCGCGCATGAAAAGCAAACGCCACACCGAGTCGCCATTCTCGATCGATTGCACGAGCAGCGTGTCGGCGCTCGGACCGAAGCCGAGAACTCGCGGGAAGTCGATCGACTCGTGACCCGAGGCGACCTCCTTGAGGCGATTGCCCTCGAGGACCTGAATCGACCAGCGCTGTGCCTGCTCGGCGTAGTCCTCCTCGGCCACGACCCGTCCGTTGGCATCGACGAGCCATTCCTGCGTGCTCGGTGAGCCCTCGCGCACGAGCCGCTCGCCGCCGGTCGTTAGATCACAGCGGAACAGCGCTCGGCGCGGCGCCCGAGGGAACTGCGCGCGTTTGAGATAGTACCCGGGCACGAAGAGCATCGTGTGCCCGTCGACGTGCCGCACCATCGCCTGCCCGGAGATCGCGTTCATCAGGCCGCCCGTGCCGTCGAGCAGCGGGCGCGGCAGGAGCTCGAGAGTCTTGCGCCTCAGGTTGTACACCTGAAGCATGTACCACTCGCGCTCGGGGCCGACCACGTCCCAGGGCAGCCCGGTGACCGAGGTGGTGATCAATAAATTGTCATCGTCGGCCCAGGCGAGGGTGCGCAGCTTCTCATCGCCCACCTTGAGGCCGCCCACCATCTTGCGACTTGCGAGCGAGACGATGGCGAGGAGTCGCGAATCGCCCTGCGTGCGGACGAAAGCGATCTTCGAGCCATCCGGCGAGAGCGCAACGTCCTCGAGCTGCGGCAGCCGCCCGTACACCTCCAGAGGCACCGCGCGCGCGCGCGTCGCGGCGAGCATTCCGAGCAGCGCTGCGAGCAGCGCCGGGATGGTGCGGCCGGCCGTGGCGCACATGCTAGCGGTCTGCGGGCGTCAACCCGAAGACCCGGCCGTAGAAGTCGAGCTCCGCCTCGAGCGATCGAACGATGCTCTCTGCCCGGCGAAACCCGTGCTGCTCACCCTCGAATTCGACGTACACGACGGGAACGCCCTTCGCCTGCAGCGCCGCAACGATGGCGCGCGACTGAGCGGGCGGCACCACCTTGTCTTCCATACCCTGGAACGTGATGAGCGGGGCGCGGAATGCCTCGAGGTGGCGAATGGGGGCGCGGGCCTCGTAGATCGCCCGGCCTTGCGGGAGCGGGGCGACGAGCCGGTCGAGATAGCGGCTCTCGAACTTGTGCGTCTCGCGCGCGAGCGCCTCGAGGTCGCTCACGCCGAAGTAGTTCGCGCCGGCGCGGAACACGTCGTGGAATGCGAGCGCGGCGAGCACGGTGAATCCTCCGGCGCTGCCGCCCCGGATGGCCGTGCGGTTCGGGTCCACTCGGCCGCTCTCGACGAGGAATCGGACGCCGGCGACCACATCCTCGACGTCGACGATTCCCCAGTTGCCCTCGAGCCGCTCGCGGTATGCACGCCCGTAACCGCTGCTGCCGCCGTAGTTCACATCGAGCAGCGCGAAGCCGCGTGAGGTCCAGTACTGCGTAGCCAGGCTCAACTCGGGCTTCGAATGGCTGGTCGGCCCCCCGTGCACCTTCACGACGAGCGGGGGCTTCTCGCCTTCCGGGCCGATAAAGTCCCCGCTCGTGGGAGCATAGTAGAAGGCCTGCGCCGTGCGCCCGCCCGCACTCGAATACTCGATCGGCTCGGCGACCGAGACGTAGCTCGGATCCACTTTCAATTCACTCGGAGCGCGCAGTACCCGGTGGCTTCCCGTCGCGAGGTCGACGGTCACGACGGCGGGCTCCTCGAGCGGGGAAGCCGCGATGCCGATCGCAGTCGCTGCATCGAGCAGCTCGATGCTCGACCAGCCGACGAACGGCAGCGGAATCGGTCGCAGCGCTCCGGAGGCGAGGTCCACCACGCCGAGCCTGTCGTAGGCATCGACGCCAAAGCGCACGACCGCCTGGCTGGGACCGAGGGCGTAGTTCGACTGACCGAGCACCCACAGCGGGCTCGCTAGCTCCGCCTCGATCGAAAACACCGGCTCGACGCGTGCGCCGCGCAGCCGGTACAGATTCCACCAGCCGGAGCGGTCGGAGATGAAGTAGAGCGTCCCCGCGGCATCCCAGCGCGGCTCGAGCACCGACTCGCGGGGGCCGCCCGCGACCGCGGTCACCTCCCGCAGTCCCTGCGGCGTCCACTCCGCGACGTAGAGCGTGGTCGCATCCCAGGGCATGTCGGGATGGTTCCACCCGATCCAGGCGATTCGCCGCCCATCGGGGCTCGCGCGCGGGTAGCCGGCGAAGTCGCTCGCCGCGAACAGCACCGTGCCCGGATCGTTTCCGCGTGCGGGATCGACTGCGACGATCGTGTTCTGCGGCTCTCCTGCCCCCGTATGGTCCTCGCGCACGCAGAGCAGTAAGGGCGTTGCGGGCAGCCACTCGAAATCGGCGTAGCGATAGCCCTCGGGTGTGAGCGCGGCCGGGGGTTCGTTCGAGCGCTGCACGTAGAGCCGCTGGTCTGCGAAGTTGCTGAAATAGATCTCGTCAGGGCCGAGCGCGTAGGGTCTGCCGCCGTACTCATGGACGCGCGTGCGCGCGTTGAATGAGGCGGGAGTCCGCTCGCGGAAGCCGCCGTCCGGGCCAGGCGTCACGATCACATAGCGGCCGCCTTCGGTTGGCCGGCTCTCCAGCCAATAGGGCGCTCCGTGGGCGACCTGCACGTAGCTCAGGGAGATGGAGGAGCGCGCGAGGTCCCCCGCTGCGATCGGTGAGCGCCAGGTGCCGTAGGAAGCCTGCCTCATGGAAAGCCTAGTAGCCGACCGCCTGGCCGGTTTCGTTGCGAAAATCGCTCGCGCCGAGCCGCTCGCCGGTCATGGGATCCACTTCGATGCACTCACCGTCGCCGGGGACGGCGGCTGGGGAGAAAGAAATCTCGTAACCCTCTTGCTCGAGCAGGCGCACCGTGTCGGGCGAGAAACGGTCCTGCTCGAGGAAGATGCGGTCGGGCATCCACAGCTGGAAAAGCCGGGGCGCGTCGACCGCCTCCTGGATGTCGAGTCCGTAATCCGTGACGCCGAGCAGGATATTGACCACCGTGGAGACGATCCTCGCCCCGCCGGGTGAACCGAGCACGAGCCAGAGTTTGCCGTTCTTCAGCACCATGGTCGGCGTCATCGTCGAGAGCGGCCGCCTGCCGGGAGTGATGGCATTCGCCGAGCCCTGAACGTGGCCGAACATGTCGGCTGCACCGATCTTCGTCGCGAAATCGTTCATCTCGTTGTTGAGCAGGAAGCCGAGCGGTGCGACGGTGACCATCGAGCCGAAGAATCCGTTGAGCGTCGTCGTGACGGCGACAGCGTTGCCCTGCGCGTCGACCACCGAGTAGTGCGTCGTCTGCGTCGATTCCGGGGCGTGCCTCACGAGCGGGTGTTCGCTCGCGTAGCGGGTCAGGTCGGCAAATGTGCCCGGACGCTCGAGCGTGCGGTTGCTGCTCGCGTGATGGGGGTCGATCGAGCTCGCCCAGGCCGCTGCGTAGCGCTTGTCGAGAAGGTCGCTCATCAGAACACCGCTGAACTCGGGGCCGAGAAACTCGGCGCGGTCGAAGAAGGCCCGGCGGTAGGCCTCGCTGATGAGATGAACGGAGTCGGCCGAGTCGAGCCCGGCCTCACCGAGTTTGAATCGCTCGAGGATATTGAGCGTCTCGATGACCGCGATCCCTCCGGAGGAGGGCGGCGGGGCGCTGAGGATCTCCAGGTCGTGATACGTGCCGCGCACCGGGACGCGATCCTCCACCTCGTAGTGCGCGAGGTCCTGCGCCGTGATGATGCCGCCGCCGCGCTGAATGAAATCGGCGATCTCGCGCGCCATCGCCCCCGTGTAGAAATCATCGGGGGCGGCGGCGATGCGCTCGAGCGTGCGCGCGAGCTCGGGCTGTCGAAAGAGCTCGCCGTGATGCCATCCCTTGCCGTCGTTCTGGAAGATGCGCCGCGAATCGGCGAACTGTGCGAGGCCCCGGTCGTTCGACATGAGCCGCGCTTCTCCCCAGCTGAGCGCAAAGCCCTCGCGGGCGAGTCGAATGGCGGGGCCCATCACGCGTTCGAGTCCGAGCTTGCCGAAGTGGCGCTCGGCGTAGACGAGCCCCTTCACCGAGCCCGGCACCCCGGAGGCCCGATAGCCGACCCGGCTCGCGCGGGGGATGACGTTCCCGTGGGCATCCTGGTACATGGTGGCGGTCGCGCGGCCGGGCGCCGTCTCGCGGAAATCGACAAAATGCGTCTGCCCGTCGTGCAGGCGGATCAGCATGAAGCCCCCGCCCCCCAGGTTCCCCGCCTGGGGGTATACCACCGCGAGCGCGAAGCCCGTCGCGACGGCCGCGTCCACCGCATTGCCGCCCGCCTTCATCATGTCCACGCCCGCCTCCGAGGCGAGCGCGTGCACGCTCGCGACCATGCCATGCTCGGCGTGCACGGGGTGCAGCGCGCCCCCGGCGAGGCACAGGGGGCCGGCAGCGAGCGCGGCGAGAGTCACACAGAGAGCGCGTAGCGGACTGTTCACGGTGAACCCCGGCAAAACCGGCAGTATAGCCGCCCCCCGGCCCATGCCGCCGGCCGGGCCCGCCCTCGCGAGCGGCAGAGTCAGCGCTAGTGTTCCCGCGGCGCGGAGGTTACGCTCCGCCCCATGTCGAGCGAACGATCCGCGGGACACGATGCCGAGCGGCGCAGGGTGACCACCGCCCGACTCGCGGAGATGAAGGCGCGCGGCGAGAAGATCGCCATGCTCACCGCCTACGACTACTCCTTCGCGCGCATTCTCGATGCGGCGGGGATCGATGCACTGCTGGTCGGTGATAGCGCATCGAATGTCGTGCACGGCCATGAGACGTCGCTTCCGATCACGCTCGATCAGATGATCGATCACGCGGCGGCCGTGGTGCGCGGCGTCAAGCGGGCGCTCGTCGTGGTGGACATGCCCTTCGGGACCTATCAGGGCGACAGCCAGTCGGCGCTCGACAGCGCCGTGCGCGTCATGAAGGAATCCGGCGCCCACAGCGTCAAGATGGAAGGCGGCGCGGTGATCATCGAGAGCGTGCGGCGCGTGCTCTCGGCCGGCATCCCGGTCATGGGCCACCTCGGGCTCACGCCGCAGTCGATCTACAAGTTCGGGACCTACGTCGTGCGCGCGACGGAGAGGAACGAGGCGGAGCAGCTCATGCAGGATGCGCTGCTGCTGCAGGAGTCGGGATGCTTCGGGATCGTGCTCGAGAAGATTCCGGCGCAGCTTGCCGCGCGTGTGGCCGAGCGGCTCACCATTCCGGTGATCGGCATCGGCGCAGGCGCGGATGTGGACGGGCAGGTGCTGGTGACGCACGACATGCTCGGCCTCAACAAGGAGTTCTCGCCGCGCTTCCTGCGCCGCTACGCGCAGCTCGCCGACGTGATGAGCGAGGCGTTCGCCCGGTACCTCAAGGATGTGAAGGCGGGGCGCTTTCCTTCGGAGAAGGAGAGCTACTGATCGGCGCGCGCCGGCGCCTCAGGGAAGGAATTCCGCCCCCGGCGGCTTGCCGTCCACCCACAGCTCCGATGGATCCCAGTGCTCGGCGATGAGTCCCCGATCGTCGATGCGGAACATATCGAACCAGGTGATGTAGTAGATGTGCTGCGGGTGCTGCCGGTCGCGCACCTTGCGTACGGTGGCGACGGTGACGATGTCGCGCTCGGCGGTGATCGCGATGACCGGAACCTTGATTCGAGCGGCGATGGGCTTCGGCGGACGCGCCTTGCCGATCACCCTGATGAAGGC
>JASHUC010000064.1 GCA_030040235.1 Gammaproteobacteria bacterium
GCAGCCGCTCGATTCGCCCGCGCATCTCCCCTGCAGCCTTGTTCGTGAACGTGACTGCGAGCACCCCCTGGGGCGAGACCCCTTCCGCCTGCACCAGCCAGGCGATGCGATGGGTGAGCACGCGGGTCTTGCCGCTCCCGGCGCCTGCGAGCACGAGCATCGGCCCCGGCGGGGCGGTGACCACTTCGCGCTGCGCGTCGTTGAGCGGCTCGAGGATGGGGGTCAAATCCATGGGCCGCGGATTCTATACCACTCGCCCCGGTGCCCGGCCGCTTCAGATCAGGCGCGCCGCCGCCTGACGACCGCATCCTCCGCGATGCGCAGCAGCGCGACGATGAGCGAGAGCAGCACCGGGCCGATCACGATCCCGAGAAAGCCGAACGTCGCGACGCCGCCGATGGCCCCGATGAATACCGCGAGCGTCGGCACCGAGCCATGGCGCGCGGAGATCATCGGGCGCAGCAGCTGCTCGGCGGCGAGGATGAGGAGCGCCCACAGCGCGAGAAAGATCGCCGCTCCCCAGCGGCCGATGATCGCGAGGTAGGCAATGGCGGGCACGAGCACCACGGCCGTTCCGACGGCTGGAATGAAGGCGGCAACCACCGCGAATACCCCGAGTACCACCGGCGATGGCAGGCCCGCGAACGCGAAGCCCACGCCGATGAGCGCGCCCTGGATGACGGCGGTCGCGGCCGTCCCAAACACCACCGAGCGCAGCGCCACCGAAAGATCCTGCACCAGATGGGTGCGCCGCGTCTCATCGAGCGGGATGAGCCGCGTGAGGTGCTGCAGCATCTGCCGTCCGTCGCGCAGCAGAAAGAAGAGCAGGAACAGCATCAGGAAGAAACCGAGGAGCGTGCCCGCAACGCCGAGCATGACGCTGCCGCTCACGGCGGCCAGCGACTGCAGCGCCGAACGGGCCCCTTCGGTGAGCCATTGCTCCACCTGCTGCACGGTGACCGGCACATTCTCGCGCACCCACAGGATCAGCGGCCCGACGAGGGGGTAATGCTCGATGCGGCCGAGCAGCGCCGGAAAGGGGACCGCGGCACGTCCGCGCAGGAAGTCGATCAGATTCGCGACCTGGCGCGCAAAGATCACGGCGAGCAGCGCGAGCGGCGCGATGATCACGAACGGCGTAAGGCACGTGAGGATGCCCGCCGAGAGACTCGGGCGGCCGCGCAGCCGGCGTGCCAGGCGCACATGCAGCGGATGCAGCAGGAATGCGAGCACCGCGGCCCACTCGAGCGCGCTCCAGAAGGGGTCGAGAATCCTGACGAGTGCGTAGCCGAGCACCACGACACTCGCGGCGATGAATGCCCGCCGGTAAAAGGCTGAATAGTGCTCCACGGTCCTCGAGCCCCTACCAGTGGTTGCGGAGCTCGCGCAGCTTGAGGAATACCGCGCGGGCATCCGGCCGCTCCCCGAGCTCGGGGAACGCTTCCCGCAATCGGGCGATCACCGTGGGGTTCTGCAGGCGAAAGAACGTGTTGATCCGCTTCTCTTCGCCGAGCGTCGTGACGACCATCGCGTCCGGCGCCGTGTCCCGGGTGCGCCCGAGAAGCGCGGCAGCCGCGCGGTTGTCGGGCTCCCGATCGAGCGTGAATTCGAGATTGCGGGAAAGATACTCGTGGCCGGGGTACACGCGGGTCGAGTCGGGGAGTTTGGCGAGCTGCTCGACGAAGGTCTCATAGAGCAGGTCGGGGCGCCCGCTGCTGTGGCAGTTGCCGGCGCCGGCGTTGAAGAGGGTATCGCCGCAGAAAAGCGCCGGTTGCTGGGTGTGGGCGTAGAGGCAGATGTGTGCGAGCGTATGTCCCGGGGTGTCGAGGCATTCGAGCTCGACCGTGCGTCCCACGCGAATCACGTCCCCCTTGCGCAAGCCGCGATCGACCCCGCCGATGCGTGAGGCCGCCGCCGCGTGGGCCAGCAGGCGGGCGCCCGTCGCACCCTTAAGGCCCGCATTGCCGCCGGTATGGTCCGGGTGCTCGTGCGTGTTGAGGATCTGAGTGATCTGCCAGGTGCGCCGCGCGGCCGCCTCCAGGCAGCGTCGCCACTCCAGCGGGTCGATCGCGAGCGCCTCGCCCGTCTCCGGACAGGCCACCAGGTAGTGGAAGTTGCGGTAATCGTTCGCCGCCCAGACCCGTTCGACCAGCATGGCGCCCTCCGGCTCCTGTCGCAAGCTGACAACGTACCGGGACTTGCGCTGGCGCGCCATAATGGGCGCGCCGGGGCCGAGGATGGAAGACCATGCATCACACGTTCTTGTACGAGCCGGGTGTGTGGACGCTTTCCGGAATGTTCTGGAGCGCAGACGGCCAGGGTATCGCCGTCGACGGCCGCACCGAGATCTCGCACGGCAAGGAGTGCTGGATGCTCGCGGGACGCATGCGTGTGCTCGCCTCACCACCGGCGGACTTCGTCAGCATCTATACCATCGAGATTCCGGGACGCGACGCGCTCGCCTCGAAATGGTCCTCGGAGAACTCGACGCTCGGCAAGCTCCGTGGTGTGTACGCCATCACCGGCCCGTGCATCCTCTCGCTGTACCGCTCCGAGCAGGGCGGATAACAGGGCACGGAGCACCTCAAGCAGATCACGAGCGATCAGTACGAGGCGTACGGCGTGCTGCTGATGGGCGACCGGCGACTCTCGTCGTGGCACGTGACGCTCACCCGGTGAGAGCTAGAGCCCGAGCGCCTGCGTCGTCGGCAGATAGTGGTCGATGAGCAGCGCGGCGAACAGCCACATGAGGTAGGTGACGGAATAGCGGAACACGCGCATCGGCAACTCCTTGCGGGAGGTCATCTTGAGCGCGAGCGCGTAGTAGAGAAAGACCGCATTCAGCACCAGGGCGGCGCCCAGATAGATGAGCCCGCTCATGCGCGTGAGGAACGGCATGATGCTCACCACCACGAGCAGCAGCGTATAGAGAAGGACGTGAAGGCGCGTGTACTCGATGCCATGGGTCACCGGCAGCATCGGAATGCCCGCACGTGCGTAGTCATCGCGGCGATTGATGGCGAGCGCCCAGAAATGCGGCGGCGTCCACACGAAGATGATCAGGAACAAAAGCAGCGCGTTGGGGTCCACGCGGCCGGTGACGGCCACCCAGCCGAGCACCGGGGGTGCCGCGCCGGCCGCTCCCCCGATCACGATGTTCTGCGAGGTCGCGCGCTTGAGCCAGACGGTGTACACGACCGCATAGCCGATGAGCGAGAGGAAGGTGAGCATCGCGGTGAGCGGATTGACGAGCAATGTTAGAACGCTCATCGAGACGGCCCCGAGAATCGCCGCGAAGGTCAACGCCTGCCGCTCGTTGAGCTTGCCGCGCGGCAGCGGCCTGCCTCGGGTGCGAGCCATCTGCGCGTCGATTCGCCGGTCGAGGACGTGATTGAGCGTCGCGGCGCAGGCCGAGGCGCACGCGATCCCGAGGGTGCCCCACACGAGCGCGCCGAGCGGCGGGGCCCCCGGGACGGCGAGCAACATGCCCACGACCGCGGTGAACATGATGAGCGAGACGACGCGCGGCTTCGTGAGGGCGAGATAGTGCCGCCAGACGGAGGGCGCCGCGGCCGCGAGCTCGGGCGCGCCGGCGAGCTCGACCGGATCGCGCCGCTCGATCATTCCCTGTGAGTCGCTCATGCTCGTGACTCGCGCGGTCCCGCGGCCGTGGCGCGGGCCGATCGCAGGCTGTGAACCAGTGCGAGCACGGCGAGCAAGGTGAGCGCCGCGCCGGCGTTGTGTGCCGTCGCGAGCGTGAGCGGAAAGCCGCGCAGCACCATCGAGATGCCGATGGAGAGCTGCGCGGCGAGGGCGACGAGCACCGCCGCGGCGGCCAGGCGGCACGGGCGAGCGGCGCGCAGCGCGCGATTGCGCAATACCGCAAGCGCCGCAGCGAGCAGCGCGCAGGCCGTCACGAATGCTCCCAGGCGGTGGGTGAAGTGGATGGCCATGCGCGCCGGATTGGCGAGCACGCCGCCCTGGTAATCGATGCGCGGCGCGTGCCACAGCACGAAGGCATCGCGAAAGTCCATGGCCGGCCACCACGATCCCTGGCAGGTCGGAAAATCCGGACAGGCGGTCGCCGCGTAGTTGCTGCTGGTCCAGCCGCCGAGCGCGATCTGCAGAGCAAGGCATGCCAGAGCGAGGAAGGCGAGGCGGCGCGCCCATCTCCCCGGGGAACGCACCGCAGCCGGCGCCTGCTCCGCATCTTCTTCGCGCAGCGAGAGCCATAGCCACCAGAGAAGCCCGAGCGTCGTCAACCCGAAGATCAAATGCAGCGTGACGATGAGCGGCTTCAGCTGCCAGGTCACGGTGAGCATTCCGAGCGCAGCTTGCACGACCACGATGCCGAACAGAGCCGCTGCGTAGCGCGATCGCGTCGCCGATTCGTGGCGCGTCGCGAGCGCGAGGGCGGTGATCAGCACGATGAGCAGGACGAGGGTGGAGGCGGCATAACGATGCATCATCTCGTGCCAGGCTTTGTCCACATCGAGCGGCGTGCCCGGCAGCACCGCGCCGTCCGCGAGGCTCTCCTCGGCACCCAGAGGCGTGAGATGCCCGTAACAGCCGGGCCAATCAGGACAGCCGAGCCCGGCGGCCGTGAGGCGCACGTAGGCCCCGAGCACCACCACCCCGAAACCGAGCAGCACTGCCGCCAGTGCCAGCTTGCGCATCCATGCCGCGGCAGGGATGGAGCGCGTCGCGAGAATCTCAGCCAATGTTGGACAGTCGCAGCAGTCTTTGGAGGTCTAGGACGAGACCCCGGGGATCGTGACGCGCATCGTAACGCATCATGAGGTTACCGAGCGGATCGACCACGAAGATCATCGAGTCTCGATCGCGAGCGGGAAAGGACCCGAGCAATCGCCACGCCGAGCTTGCGCTTGCGTCGAGCACGATCAGCCCCGGATAGGCGGGCCCCAGGAATCCCACGTCGCAGCAGTTTGCAGTGGCAAGGAAGACGCGCTCCACGCGCGACATGTCGGCGTTGAGGGCGGCCCGGGTCTGGCCCATCACGTAGAGCGCGCGGCGGCACGCCGTGTCGCAACGCCCATCCCCGAGGTAGACGAGCGCCCACCGCTTTGCGAACACGTTCGCCATGCTCGGGCCATGGTCGGGCGCCGGCAGGGTCACCTCAGGAAGGGTCACCACCGGCAACAGCTCGCCGTGATTGAGGTGCTGCGCCGGGCTCCAGCCGATGCCGTAGTAGAGCCAAACGGCGGCGCCGAGGGGCGCGAGGAAGAGCGCGGCCAGCAGCGCGATCATGCGCAGCGCACGCCCCGCAGGCGCGCCCGTAGTCGCTCCAACCTCGTGCGGCGTACCCGGGCGCAATCAGTGCGCCTCGCCGGTCGCGGACTTCTTGACCTTCGGCGCGCTCAACATGGCCCAGATGACGATCAGCGTCAGCGCGAACCCCCACCACTGCACGGCATAGGAGAGATTCCTGAGGGGCGACATTCCGGGGGGCTGCCAGTCCCGGACGTAGCCGAACGGGGCCTTCGGGTCGAGCAGCAGAATACGTGCGGGAAGCGGGTGATCGAGTGCCGTGGCGAGCTGCTTCATATCCGGGTAGCTGGTGACCTTGGGCCAATGACTGCCGGGCGGCGGCGGCATGCGCCCGAATGCGAGCCCTGGTGCGGGCAGCTCGTCGACCCGGCCGGTCAACGTGACCTCTCCCCGCGCGCTCAAGCCCACATCGGGCAACCGGTCCCGATAGCCGGTGAAGGGCACCCAGCCGCGGTCGACCAGCAGCTCTCGGCCGCCGGCGAGCGCAAGAGGAGTGAGCACCTCGTAACCCGCTTGCTCGCCATGGGTGCGGTTATCGAGCAGGAACTGATGCCTGGCATCGAAGCTGCCGGTCACTTCGACGTGCTGGAACCGGGCGAGTTCGGCCGGATCGCGCGCGCCGAGCACCAGTGCCCGGTCCGCGCCGCGCGCGAAAGCGTCCCACTCGGCCTGGCGCCACAGCCCCTTCTCCCACTGCCAGCGCCCGAGGTAGACGAAGAGTACGCACAGGGCCACCGTAAGGGCGGTCATCCTTAAGGAGGGAGCGAAGATTCGTCCACCGATGCGGATACGTACCATGGGCACAGGGGTTGCTCTTGAGCTTTACAATCGACTGCTGCGCGCTACGCTTCGAACATGCAAGCCCTCGTTCGCCTCTTCATCATCGTCGTATTGTTCGCGATCGTCGTGAGCCTCGGCTCCGCGCTATACCACCTCGCTCGCGGGCACGGGCAGGCCGATTCGCGCAAGATGGTGCGCGCACTGACGGTGCGCATCAGTCTCTCGCTGATCCTGTTCTTCCTGCTGATGGCCGCCTGGTACGTCGGCCTCATCTCACCCCACGGGGTGCAGCCGCAATAATCTGAAGCTCGGGCTCGGGCATCCTGCCGCGACCCTCGCGCGGCTCGCAAAAGGCGCGACTTTCGCTCGCCGCTCGCCACCTCCGGCGGCGAGGCACGTCCCTGTGCCCGGTCTACAGCCAGTAGACGAAGATGAACAGGCCGAGCCACACCACGTCGACGAAGTGCCAGTACCAGGCGACCGCCTCGAACGCGAAGTGACGGGTCGGGGTGAAGTGACCGCGCAGCACGCGCAGCCAGATGACCGTCAGCATGATGGCGCCGATGGTCACGTGCAGGCCGTGAAAGCCCGTCAGCATGAAGAACGTCGAGCCGTAGACGCCGGTGGTGAGGCGCAGGCCCATCTCGTGGTAGGCCTCGCTGTACTCGTGCGCCTGGAGCCCGACGAAGGTGAATCCGAGCAGGAACGTGAGCCCGAGGAACAGCGCCAGCCT
>JASHUC010000065.1 GCA_030040235.1 Gammaproteobacteria bacterium
CGCCTGGACCTGCCAGAGAGGTGTGCGGTTCGACCAGTGGATGCTCATCAGCACCCTGCACGGCGGTTATCATCTCTTCGACGATGTGATGCTGTTCGACTTGCGAAACGACCCCTTCGAGCAGCGCAACCTCGCGACCGAGCGCGCCGACATCGCCGGCCGGGGCCTCACGCTGCTCGCCGAGTGGCACACCGCGATGCTGCCGAATGCCGCCCGCGGGCGCGACCCGCTCGAGAACGTGCTCCGCGAGGGCGGTCCCTACCACGTCCGTGGCGAGCTGCCCAAATATCTCGAGCGTCTGCGCGCCACCGGACGCGCCGATCAGGCGAAACTGCTCGAGGCCCGCTACCGCTGAGCGGTCAATGAGCGAGACGCTACGCCCGCGATGCGCGTAAGATGCCGCTTCGAACAATAACGCCACGGGAGATCGGGCTTGAGCCCCCACAAGCGTCGGCGGCGAACGCTCATGGCCAGCATGCTGCTGGTCGCGTTTGCGACGCGCGCGCTCATTCCGCCCGGGTTCATGCCGGCAAGCGGCCGGCCGTTCTCGTTCGAGATCTGCTGGGAGGACTTTCCCGCCGACCTGCTCGCTCATGGCGAGCCCGGGCACGGCGATTCGATGGGCATGGACTCGATGGGCATGGACTCCATGCCGCCGGAGTCCGCACCCGCGCACCCCGCGCCTGCCCACCCGCATCCGGGAAGTCCCTCCCATAGCGAACATTGCGTGTTCGGCACGGCCTGCAGTGCCGGGCCCATCCCGCACCTGCCGCCGCCGAGCGAGGTCGGATCCGCCCCGCAGCTTGTCGCGGTCGTCTTCGTCTCGATTGCGGACAGTGTCCGCCTCGTTCATCTCCCACCGCCCCGAGCACCCCCGAGCCGGCTGAGCTGACCTCCGCCGGCTGGGCTCGAGCCCGCTTGCCTCTCGAGCGCGCGCCGCGAACGGCGTGCACTCGTGTCTGCGTTGGCTCGATGCGGGTGCGTACCCACGCCTCTGCGGCCTGCCGCACGGTTCACCTGATCTTCACTCGCGTCGAAGGGCTTCGCCGACAAGGCGAGCCCGGGGAGTTCTCACGTGACAGACCCAATCAACGGGCTGGCAGGGCGCGCGCGCCGCCGGTACCGGATTCATCCGACCGCCTCCGGGGTGGCCATCGTCATCCTTTTTCTGATGCTCCTTCTCCCGGCGCGTGGCTGGGCCGCGGCCTATGGGAGCGTGAGCGGCATCGTCCGGGACGAGAGCGGCCGGCCGGTCGCGCACGCGACGGTGGTGCTCGAATCGGCCGACCATGCGATCGTGCAGAGGCGGACGGACTCGACGGGGCGCTTTGATTTTCCGCAGGTGGCGATCGGCCATTACAGGCTCGGCATCTCGCAGCGCGGTTTCGCTTCCTCCAGTCAGCCGGTCACGGTGGAGGCGGGATACTTTCCGTTTGCGAACATCGTGCTGAGGCCTTCCTCGAAGATCGCCGAGGTGAAGGTGACAGCGACCCGGCTCGAGCTGCCGGTCGTCGCCTCCGTCACCCCGATCATGATCGTGAGCCAGGAGGACATCCAGAGCACCCCGGGAGCGATCAACGTCAACAGTCTCGCCATGATCACCGACTACGTTCCGGGAGCGTACGAAGCCCATGACATGCTGCACATGGACGGCGGCCACCAGACGAACTTGCTCGTGGATGGAGTCGAGATTCCGAACACCAACATCGCGGAGAACCTCGGGCCCGCGATCGATCCTCAGGACATTGAGACCTTGGGGATCGAGCGGAGCAGCTACCTGGCCGACGAGGGCGACCGCACGTACGGCATCTTCAACGCGATCCCGAAAAGCGGCTTCAGCAGCACGGATCAGGCGGTGCTCGATGTGACGGCGGGGAATTTCGGCCAGACCGACGACTACGCGAGTGTCGCGAGCCACACGGGCGATTTCGCCTACTACGCGAGCCTCGAGGGCAATCGCAGCAATCTGGGCTTGATGACCCCGGTCTCCCAGGTGATTCACGACGACTCACAGGGGTACGGTGCGTTCACCAACATCCAGTACAACCCGAGCGCGCAGGATGCGGTGAGCTTCATCGGCCAGTTGCGGCAGGACGATTACCAGATTCCGGACTGCACCGTGCCGCTCGCCGACGACCCGCAGTGCATCGGGCAGTTCGGCGACGTGCAGGGCGAGGCGGATAATTTCGCGCTCCTGTCCCTAACGCACACCTTCACCAACGACGCGGTGCTCACGAGCTCGGTCATGTATCACTTCGAGCGGGCCGCTTATGACGGGGGTGCCGAGGACTATCCGGCCATCACCGACTATCACCACAGCTCGCAGTACGAGGGCGCCGAAGAGAACCTGCGGATGGGCTTCAGCCGCAATCATCTGGATGTCGGCGTCTTCGGCTTCGCGCAGCAGGATCAGGCCGACTTCAACCTGGCCTTCACCGACTCGAGCTCGCCGACCCTCACGGAGTTGGAGCGCCCCACCGGCGGGCTCATCGCCGCGTGGGTGCAGGACACCTTCGAGGCGGCGCACTGGCTCAACCTCACGGCGGGCGTGCGCCAGTCGCACTTCCAGGGCGATGTCACCGAGAATGCGACCGACCCGCGGCTCGGCGCGACGGTGCAGCTGCCGCACCTCGATTGGGTGCTGAGCGCTTTCTGGGGCAAGTACTACCAGGCCCCGCCCCTCGAGACGCTCTCGGGGCCGCTGGTTGCCTACGCGACCGCGAGCGATACCTCTTATCTTCCGCTGCACGGCGAGCGCGACACGGAGCGCCAGTTCGGCCTCACGATACCGCTGAAGGGTTGGAGCATCGAGGCGGACTACTTCGTCACCGAGTCGACCAATTTTCTGGACCACAATCCACTCGGCGAATCCGACATCTTCCTGCCGATCACCGACCAGGGGGCGCTCATCGAGGGGCGCGAGGTCACGGTGCGCTCACCACCCTTCTGGCCCTACGGACAGCTGCACCTCTCCTACTCGAACCAGACGGCCGATTGCTTCGGCCCGATCACCGGGGGCCTCGTGGTGGCCGGCACGGCGTGCGGCTTCCCGGCCATCGCGCTCGACCACGATCAGCGCAACACGCTCAATCTCGGGTACAACGTGAACCTGCCGCAACGGTTCTTCATCGGCTCCAACCTGTCGGTCAATTCGGGACTCGACAACGGCTTTGCGGCGCCGCCGGCCTACGAGCCGAGCCATCTGCCGAGCTACGTGATTCTCGACCTCACCGCCGGCCGGAACATCACCCAGGCCCTGTCGCTGTCGCTCACGGCCCTCAACGTCACCAACCGGCACCTGCTCATCGACAACAGCCTCACCTTCGGCGGCGTCCACTGGAATGATCCCTTCGAGATCTACGCCGAGCTGCGCTACCGTTTCGGGTTTTGAGGCATACTCCGGCTCCGCACGAACGGACGAAAGCCCCACACAGAGGTCTCTATGTCCCGCAAGAAGCCCGCGCAGGCACGCGCCGACCTGGCTCCCTCCGCCCTTCCCGCCGCTCTCGACCGCTTCGGCGCCGAGCGCCGGCGCTTCCTCGCCGAGAGCGCGGTGTATGGCGCCGGCGGGCTTCTCGCGGAGCTGGGGCTCAGCCGCTACGCCGTTGCCCAGCAGCCTGCGGCATCGGCAACCGGCCGATCGCCCCGCGCGGCAGGCGGGGCTCACTGCTTCCAGTTCAGGCGGCCGCCCCCGACTCCGGAGCCGACTGTCTCGCAGCCGGCCCCGCTGCACGACCTCGAGGGCAAGGTCGCCTACATCACGGCCTCCTCGGACGGCATCGGGCTCGGGATCGCCCGCGCCGCCTCCAACGCGGGCATGAAGGTTTGCATCGGCTACCGCAACCCGGAGCGCCTGAAGGCGGCGCTGCCGCTGTTCAAGCCCGGGAACGCCGGAGTCTTTCCGGTCAAGCACGACGTGACGGACCGCGCGGCCTGGGCGAGCGTGCTCGAGCAGATCAAGCAGCAGTACGGCCGGTTGCATCTGGTGGTGAATAACGCCGGCGATAAGAGCCTCGCGTGGGCGAGCCGCGCCACCTACGCGCAGTGGGACAACGCGGTCGCCGTCAACTACACCGCCACCTACAACAGCGTCGCCGTGTGCCTGCCCCACATGCTTGAGCACGGCGAAGGCTCGCACATCATGGTGACCTCATCGATGAGCGGACTGCTCCCCGGTGGCCCGTTCGGCGTCTATACCGCAACCAAGATCGCCGCCGTGGGGCTCATCGAGGCGCTGCGCGTCGAGCTCGAGGGCACGACCGTCGGCACCTCGGCGTTCTGCCCCGGCGGGGTGAACACCGATAACTACGTCGACACCGGGAAGGTCAATCCGTTTCGAGCGGCACATCCACCGCCTGCCAGGTTCCGCCGCTTCCTCCAGGGCCCCTCACCGGGCATGGACCCGCTCGAGGCGGGCGAGCGCGTATTGAACGGGGTGATCCACAACGACCTGTTCATCATCACTCACCCGGAGTACATGCCGGGGACGGGTCAGCGCTTCCAGGCCATGCTCGCGTCCGAGCCGGTCGATGAGATTCCGCAGCCGCCGGAGGCTCGCGTGAGAGGCGAGGCGCCCGTGCTTCACTGCGGGATCTATCCGCGTGAGATCAAGCACCGGCTGAAGAAGCGCAAGTCCTACCTCACCGTGAAGCTTTGAAACGGCTCAACGCGGGAACCGCCATGATCAAATCACGCACCCGAAGCTCGCGCGATCCGGCAACGGCGCTCGACCGGCGTCAGTTTCTGCGCACCGGCATGGTCGCCGGTGCCGGCGCGGGAACGCTCCTCGCCGGACTCGGACTCGGCCGCTACGCCACGGCGCAGAATGCGCGGCCCCCATCCGCGGAAGGCATACCCGGGGGCGGTCCGCCGCCCACGCCGCCCGAGCCCAAATTCTCGCAGCCCCCGCCCCTCAAGCACCTCGCGGGCAAGGTCGCCTATATCTCGGCGGCCTCCGATGGCATCGGGCTCGGAATCGCACGCGCCGCATCCAACGCCGGCATGAAGGTCGTGATCGGCTATCGCAATGAGAAGCGCCTGCAGGCCGCCCTGCCGCTCTTCAAGCCCGGCAACGCCGGCGTGCTTCCCATCAAGCACGACGTGACCGACCGCGCCGGTTGGAAGAGCATGCTCGAGCAGGTGAAGAGCCAGTACGGAAAGCTGCACCTGGTCGTCAACAATGCCGGCATCAAGACGCTCAAGGAAGCGAGTCAGGCCAAGTACGAGGAGTGGGACAATGCCGTCGCGGTGAACTTCACCGCCATCTTCAACAGCGTCGTGGTGTGCCTGCCGCACATGCTCGAGCATGGCGAGGGCGGCCACTTCGTGACCACCGCCTCGATGGGCGGACTGCTGCCGGGGGTGAAGGCCGGGGTCTACACCTCGACGAAGATCGCGGCCGTCGGGCTCATGGAGGCGCTGCGCGTCGAGCTCGAGTCGACCAAGATCGGCACCTCGGTGTTCTGTCCGGGCGGGGTGAACACGGACAACTACATCGACACCGGCGAGCAGAACCCGTATCGCAGGCCCCCGCCTCCGGGCTGCCCGCGCTTCGTCTCCTCGGCGATGGACCCGCTCGAGGCGGGCGAGCGGGTACTCAACGGCGTGGTGCACAACGACCTGTTCATCTTGAGCCACCCGGAATTCAAGCCCGGCATGGCGCAGCGGTTCGAGGCGATCATGGATTCGACCCCGAGCGTCGAGGCCCCGATCCCACCGCGGCGCGTTCTCTTCGAGCGCGGCGTGACCCGCTGCGGGATCTACGAGCGCGAGATCGCCCATCGCCGCATCAAGCGCAAGAGCTACGTGAAGATCTAAGAGGCCTGCGCTACGCCGCGGGGTGCAGTGCGCGCCAGATAAAGAGCGCGCCGAGAGCGATGAACAGGCCGCTGGCGGCGTAGCGGATCACTCCGAGCGGTAACCGCTCGGAGAACGCCTTGCCGAGAAACACGACCGGAGCGTTCGCGATCAGCATGCCGGCCGTGGTCCCTGCAACTACCCAGATGAGGCTCGAGTAGGCCGCGGCGAGTGCCATGGTCGCGATCTGCGTCTTGTCGCCGATCTCGGCAATGAAGAACGCCACGCATGTCGCGACGAACGCGCCATGACCGCGCGTGCCCGCCGTGCCGGCCGTCAGTGAGTCGGGCCTCAGCATCCACAGCGACATGACGAGCAGGCTCACACCGACGATCGCATCGAGCAGCCGCGGGGTGAGAAACCGCCCGAGGTGGACACCGATGAATCCGGCGAGGAAATGATTGGCGAGGGTCGCGCAGAGAACGCCCGCAAGAATCGGCCAGGGCCGGCGGTAATGCGCGGCGAGCACCAGAGAGAGGATCTGGGTGCGATCGCCCACCTCCGCGAGCGCCACGGTCGAGAGCGAAACGAAGAACGACTCTCCGGTGCTCATGCCGCCGACTTCCATGCGTCTGGTCCTGCCTCGCGCACATGGTAGATGTGGCTCGGCTGGCGCACGTAAGCCGGTGACTCGTTCCCGCTGACGGAGGTCCGACACCTGGACCCGGCATTGAGGATGTTTCGGGCTGCATTCACATCCCGATCGTGCCACTCACCACAGTGTGCACACTCCCAATGTCTTACAGCGAGCTGCCTTGGACCCCTGGGACCCGAGAGCGATCCACAGGTAGAACAGACCCGCGTGGTGTAACGCTCGTTGACGATTCTCACGGACCTGCCGGCGTGCTCGCCCTTGTACTGCAGCATCCCCTTGAGCATCCCCCAGCCGCTATCGAGCACCCCCTTGGCGAGGGGAGTCTTGGCGAGCTTCAGGCTGCTCACATCGCCCACGAGAATATTCTGGTACTTCTCCACGATCATTCGGCTGAACTTGTGGCAGGCATCCTGCCGGCGCCGCGCAATCTTGCGGTGCAGCCGCTTGGCCTGCCTCTTGTGGCCGCGCCGCTGGAGCATGGCAAGCTGTGCCTCGGCTCCCCGGTAGAACCGCCCGGCCTCCAGGCGCTCCCCATCGCTCGTCACGGCCACATCCTTGAGGCCAAGGTCGATGCCGACCGACTCCCTTGGAGCAATGACCTCCTCCCCAGCTACCTCGACCGGCAGACACACCCACCAGTCCCCGAGCGCATCCTGGGCAAAGCAGCCTTGCTTCCACCTCACCCCTTCGAGCCGCTCGAACTCGAACACCCGGAAGGACTTCCCACAAAACCGTAGAGCCCGCCCCCTGCGCTTGAGGCTGGCCGCCTTGAAGGGCACCCACCCCAGGGAGCGCCGTGGCCCTCGGCTAACCCGCCAGCGAAGTCTCAAGCGCCGCGCCGCAACGCGCTTCTGTGCATACTCGGTGCAGACCCTCTGAATGGTGTCTGCTCCGATGCGCTCGAAATACTCAGTGGCACCTG
>JASHUC010000066.1 GCA_030040235.1 Gammaproteobacteria bacterium
AGTCCCCGGGGACCGTAGCGTCAGCCGCATACGATGCGATGGAGCGCAGGAGAAGCACCGGAAGCACCGAGACGGCCGTGGGCATTGCGCATCGCACGGCGCGAGCCGCCGACGGGGTCTGGGCGCCCTGCCCCATCCGAACCGCTAAAGCCCGGAGAAGCCCCAGAATGATGCTAGCCATTCGATTCCTCCCGTCGGACCTTGCAGCGTAGGGAGAACGGCCGCTATTGGCAAACCCATCAGCGCAGCGGGCGCGTGGAAAAGCAGAAGTTCCCCGTGCCGCTATTGACCTGCGCCAACGAAAGGCCGATAAGCACGAGTTACGGTATCTCAGAGGCAATCGATTGAACTCACAGAACCGGATCGGGAGCGCGCCGTGAATCAGAAGGCTAGCGTTAGCGCACTCGCGCTGTTGTTCATGGCCGGTCCGGTTTACGCTGGCAATCTCTGCAAAGCGAATTCCTTCACGAAGTCTCAGGCCGTACAAGGAAAGCGCGACTACAACTCTAGCTGCGGTCTCTGCCATCAATACAATCTGAAGGGAAGAGTGCCCGGCAACTATAGGAATGAAACGCCTGACATCCGTATCCTGGACACCAACTACACGAAGACGATTGACGGCAATGGCGGCGTAGTTCCTCCACTCATCGGCGCGAAGTTCTTCGGAAAGTGGAAGGATCAGAAGGAGTTCCAGGCCCGGATCAGTAGCGCCATTGGTGCATTCCCTCCGAAGAGGTATATCAAGGTCGAATCCGATCAGCGGGTCGCCGCATACATCCTCTATGAGAATTGTGGGGAATTGAACCGATCGAGCCATCAGCCGCACGATGCCCGGTCGGGCTCGCGAAACTCATCGAGCGTGGTGGCGACGATCCTGCCCAGGCCGGGGTCCCTGAGATGAGCGACGGTCTCGCGCGCCAGCTATGGGATTGCTACCTTCGCGGCTCGTAACGCATTGCCACTGCCCCCGAGCCGAACTCCAGCACGCTCACGAGCCTCAAATCAACACGCTTCGATAGCCCGGCGAACAACGTCGGCCCGTGGCCCACCAGACCGGGATGCACGACGAACTCGAACTCATCGATCAATCCGAGTTCCGCCAACGCAAGCGGGAGCTTCACGCCTCCAACGAGCAATCCCTTGCCCGACTCCCGCTTCAGCTGCTGAACGGCGCGCGCCAGATCGCCGCGCACGAGCTCCGCGTTCCAATCGACCCGGTCGAGGGTGCTCGACACGACATACTTCTTTGCGGCATCGATCGTCCGGGCGAAGGGCTCCATCCAATCGGGCCTCGCTTCGCTCCGCGGCGACGGCCGAAACGCCGCCTCCATCATCTCGTAAGTCACCCGGCCAAAGAGGAGAGCATCGGACTGGTTGAGGTTTTCGACCGCATGTCGATGTAAGTCTTCGTCCGGAAGAATTGCGCGATGATCGCAGCACCCGTCCAATGTGAGGTTGATAGAATAACGAAGGGGTCGCATCGCGCGAGAGTACCGCGTTGGCACGGGCTAGGAAAGTCGGCGAACTTTCGACCGTCTCGTGGGGGTACGATGAAAAGGTCCTCCCTGCTCCAAAGCGATCTGGATTCCCGCGATGCTCAGCGAGCCGACCATCTCTGCTGCACCGCCCGCATTCGGCAGGCCAGGGGGAATATCGAGGCCGGGAGCGAGCGCTGGTGGATCCCAAAGGATGCCGACCGCCGGCGTCGCGCCCAAGGCTATCGCAACACCGAGCGCGGCTAGGGATATACACGTCACCGCGGAGCTTCTTGTGAACATGCAGCCGGGATGAAACTACTTCATTGCGCAGCGTTCAAAGCCGTGAGTCTGGCGCGGATATTGTGTGTCTCCTCACCGATCGTGTTGGTATCCTCGGGACTGTATTTCTTCAACGTTGTGTACGCGAACAGCAGCCGATACGTTGCACGACCCTTCACAGTCACAAGGCCATAGACGGAGATCTTCCTCTTGTGGTCACTCCCGAATCGAGTCTCACCCGGCAGAGAAACCCATTCCGAAATCACAACGTGCCCATCCAGCTCTCTGGAGACTAGAGATCGCCGCGGTCCGCAGCCGAAGATGCGTGCCTCACCCGGCTGGAAAGTTGCTGCAAGCACGAAGCTGTCCTGCGCACGGTCATAGACCCATATTGCTGTCTCGCTGAGCTGCCCCGTGGGATAATCGGCCGTCGCCCGCATCACCAGGCCGCTCCGCTCGGGGTTGCCAGACAGGCACTTGACTGCGAAATCCGACAATTCTTGATAGCTCAGCTTTGAGTGGAACAGATCGGCAAACGTCGTGCAGCCGTTGGCGTGCTTGGCCGTGTCGACGAAGCAGAGCTTTGACTGGCTAGGGACTCCCCGGTCCATCACCTTCTCAGACGGCACGCCGGCATCGGCAGTCACGACGGCGCTCCAGGGCGTTTCGGTAGCAAACGGCGTCTGCAAATTCATCACCAGTCGCGTGGTGAACGTGGCGTAATCGGGCACCCGTAGGGAGCCCTGTGCGTGAACCGCCCTCGACGCGCCAGTAATGGCTACGAGCGTCACGAATGTCGGCAGGAGGCAAGGTCTGGGAGTCATCAGGAACCTCCTCGGGCACGCCGCGACGGTCCGGAAGTGGCCGCACGGGGTCCCACCGCGACCGAGACAAGCCGCGGTCACTTTTCGCTTGGCGTCTTCCGATCGCTCGGAATTTGCCGCTGCTTCCCACGGCGTTGCCTAACCTTGGCTTTCGGCTGCGAATCAATAGCGATCCGTTGTTCCGGCGCTTGAAGACTCGTGAACCGGTCGACATCGAAAAAATCCGATAATCGGGGTCGGGCGAAGTACGTTAAGCCGGCGAAAGCGGCGGACTCCCTCTTGTTGAGGTCCATTCGAAGATCAGTCGCGGCGCCCGTGATCTCCTCATCCGAGGCGTCAATTGCCTCCTGGGCCAGCGCGTCCAGGAGACGCATCAGTGCAGTCTCGGGAGAGACTCCTCTTACTTTGGTTCGCACGTTAGGCCCTCCCGGAGCACGGCACGGCGCATGCGCCTGCGCGTCGAGTCATATTCGGTCCTTGAGAGTCCCGCGGAGATGCGGATCTGCTCGGCCGAGAGGCCGTTGCACAGACCCTCGATAATCTTCAGCGCGATCGGATCGTCGGCAAAAAGCATATGGATCAAGGCGAGTTGTTGCCGCGCCGCCGTTGCGCGCTCCGGTCCGGGTGCTGGATCGACCAAGTCGAGGGCGCGAGCGTTATCGCTCTCGAGAGCAAACCGTAATCTCTCGTTGCCCGATTCCCTGCGCACACGTCGCCAGTAATCCGCTCTAAGACTGCGCAGGATTCCGGCCACGAACACCACCATGGTCACGCCCTCCGGACATCGGCGCGAACCCGTGAGAACGCGCGTTATCGCCTCCTGAAGCATGTCCTCCCACACGCCTTCGGGAGGTAATCCTCGAGCATATATCCGGGCAACGGTCTTCAGGCGCAGCAAGTCCATCCTGCCGAGGAGGTGGAGCGCGAGCGCCGTCTGAGCGGGTCTCAAGACCCGCTTGTCGACGAGCGGCGGTATCTGGTGCACTGCGCGCGGCATTCCTATGTGCATATGCGGAGCAAGCTATCCACCTCGGACATCAACCGTAGTTTTTTCGCATGCGCTCCGCGCCTATGGCCAGGGAGGGCTGCCCTGAGGGGGGAACTACCGGCCGCCTGGAAAGGGCCAACGGCGGTCTCGCTCCCGGTCAGAGGACGCCGGCGCGTCCCGACCACGTGGCAATGTAGCTCTTCAGGAACGACGTGAATTCACCCGCTCCCGGTGGCATCTCCTTGCCGCGTCTGGTGATCAGATGAAAATCGAAGCGCACGACCGGGTTGATCAACTGGCTCATCACTATCTTGCGGTTGCGGCACGCCGGCAACCCGAACGACGGAATGATGGCAATACCCTCCTCCGCTTCGACCA
>JASHUC010000067.1 GCA_030040235.1 Gammaproteobacteria bacterium
CGCGCGATGCTGTGGAAATGCCACAGCACCTTGCCGGTTTGAAAATCGAGTCCCACGATGCCGGCGCCGCCCGGTGCAAGGCCGGTGATGCCCTGTAGCACCTTGCCCTGCGCGACGAGCGGCCCGCCGGTCAAGCGCCATCCCTGCCGGTAGTCGGCAATGGGAGAGTCCCAGATCACCGCACCCGTGCGGACATCGAGCGCGACGACATGCACATCCGAGGTCGGCACGATGAGCCGGTCGCGGTACAGGGCGAGATTGCGCTTGGTCGCGAGCCGCGCATCGCTCGGAAGCCTGCGCGAGTACTGCCAGAGCAGATCGCCGGTCGCGGCATCGAGCGCCTGCACGTTATCGCCCCAGGCGTGGACGAACAGCACGCCGTCGTGCTCGAGCGGGGTCGCCTCGTTCGGACCGTTCGGCAGCGACCAGGCCCACACGAGACGCAGCGCCTCGACGTTGTTGCGGGTGATCTCGGCGAGCGGACTGAAGCCCTGGTCATCGTAGGTGCGGCGCCACAGGAGCCATTCGCTCGCGGGTGGGTCACGCAGCATCGCATCCCCGACGGTCGAGAACTTATCGAGCGGATTGGGCAGCACGACCGCTGGCATGGGCGGCGCGAGCGGCGAGAGCGGCATCATCGGGGGCGCAGGCGCGGTAGGACCCCACGGAATCGTCAGGGCCGCGAGCGCTCGAGGATCGGCCGGCAGGCGCATCGCGCCCGGCTCACCGCCATTCACCTCGACGATGTAAGCGAGGAGCTGCGCGGTGGTCTCGGGTGAGAGCGACCCCGCCTTCCCCGGAGGCATCCGCGTGCGCACATAGCTGAAGAGCGTCGCGGCGCTCTTGCCGCTCCAGTTCTGACTGAAGCGGTTTCCGTTGAGCGCGTCGGCGAATTCGCTGCCGCTCAGATTCTGGCCGTGACAGCTCGCGCAGCCGAGCAAATACGCCGCTCTGCCCTCGGAGGCCTGACGCGTGGTGAACGTCACGGGCGGGCCTTGCAAATGGCGCGCCCGAGGTGGCGCCTGCGCGTGCGCCGGCGCCCCGGGCAACGCCAGCAGCGCCAGGGCGGTGAGCGAAACGCCGCAGATGTGCGCAGGAACCCCCATAGCTCGCTCCGCAGCCGTCCTACGGTCTCCCGGGCGGACGCAGATCCGTCCGGGGAAGCCGCGGCAGCCTCTTCATGGTCTTCATCTTCTCCATGTACTCCGGATACATGGTCGCGGCGCCACCGAGCGCGGCCTGCGGCGGAATGCCGTACCGGGCCGCAAATTCGGTGAGATACGGATTGTGGCCGGGCAGGTAGGCCGGCACCACCCCCGGCGGGCGATCCACCTCGTCCACCGGCTCGCAGGGCCACGGGGCCATTTGCATCTGGGGGTTGTAGTGGAAGTCCACCGTCCGAATGAAGGGCTCGGTCAGATATACCGGGTCGTAGATGATGACGGCGACCGTCAGGTAGTCTCCGTGGCGCATGAGGTGAACGCGCGCACTCGCACGGTCGCTGCGAGGAACGCCATTGAGGCCGAGCCAGTTCTCCTTGAGATGAGTCGTGGTGATCACGAGCTGGTCGCCTTCCCACTCGCCGGTGGAGAAGCCGGCCCACGTATGACGCGCATAGGCAGGCGGATGCGGCCGGCCATCCATCCAGATGGTCTGCTCCGCGCCGTAGGCGGAAAGGTGGGTGTGATAGGCGATGACCTTCTGCGTCGCCCGGTCCACATCCATCCAGATCCGGAGGTTGGACGGACCGCGCCAGCCGTAATCCGAGCCGTGCTGCCGGCACTGGTTCTCCGGCAGCTCGATGAGCTCGGCGCTCCAGCTCTCCACCCGCGCGAGCGCCGCCGCGTTGATCGGCAGGCCCATGTAGTCGCCGATTTCGGCCCCGAGGAAGCGCTCGCGCTGGTCCTCATCAAATATCGGCGACCAGTTGCCGGTCGGATCCTCCTGCGCGAGGGCGGTCCGCCCGGCGAGACAAGCCACGCTGAGCAACGCAAAAAAGGAGGCAGCGATCCGGCCGTGCGTGATCTTGCGCATCGCGGCTCTCCTTTTAACACATTTCAACTTGCAGCTGGGCTGTGGCAGCATGCCCGTCAACCGGGAACACACGCACCCGTTAGCTCATTGAGCGGTGCGACATTCCGCAGTGAGGTCGCACGATTCGCACGCGTCCAGAATCTCGGATGGTGGCAGCCAGGCGATGGGGATTGCAATGCGCACCGGCGCCGATTGTCCATGCAGTGCTGCTCGTCCTCGCAGCCGCCCTCGCGCGTCCCGCGATGGGTGCCGATCCCCAGCCGTACACCGTGCAGTTCGTCCCGACCGGCCTCGGAGCCCTGGACTCGACCATAAAGGCAACGTCCCAGCTGCAGCAGCTGCGCACCTCGGCGCCCATCAACCCGTTCGGCCTCATCGCGCGTGCCCGCGGCGACATCGATCGCCTGAACACCGTGCTCGAGAGTTCCGGCTACTACGAGGGCTCGGTGGGCATCACGATCGAAGGCCTGGCGCTCGATGCGGCGAACCTCGGCGATACCCTCACCGCGCTGCCGAAGGGCAAGGACGCGCACATCAAAATCACGCTCACGAGCGGACCGCTCTTTCACGTCGGGAGCATCAAGATCGAAGGGACGCTGCCCGCGGGAATCAAGCTCGACCTTGCGACGGGCGCTCCCGCGGTCGCCTCCGAGGTGCTCGCGGCCGGGGCGCAACTGCAGATCACGCTTCAGGACCAGGGATACGCCTTCGCGACGGTCGAGCCCCCGAAGGCCATCGAGAATCCGCAGCAGCGCGTGCTCGATCTGACCTTCAGCGTGAGCACCGGTGAGCGCGTGAGGGTCGGCGAGATCCGCTTCCAGGGACTCAAGCGGACGCACGAATCCATGGTGCGCAAGCGGCTGCTGCTGCACACGGGCGAACCGTACAACGCCGCGCAGGTGGAGAAGGCGCGCGCGGACCTGCTGCGACTCGGTATCTTCTCTTCGATCTCGGTGCGGCTCGGGAAGGCGCCGAACAGCCTCGAGGAGGTGCCGATCACGTTCGTCGTACGCGAAGGTCCGCGCCACTCCTTCGGCGTCACCGGCTCCTACTCGAGCGATCTCGGCCTGAGCGGCGG
>JASHUC010000068.1 GCA_030040235.1 Gammaproteobacteria bacterium
CAACGGGAGCAACGATTTCGAGTGGGCCGATCTCAAGGGAGATGAGCTCGGGATCGGCTGCGAGCGCACCGCCGATTCCGACCAGGCGCTCGAGCGGTGCTGCGTGGCGGAGCTGCGCGCGCACCATCTGCCGATCTGGGTGAGCGGCCCTGGTGCGCAATGAGGTCCGTGCTGCGCCAGCTGCTCGCCGTCCACCCGATCGAGACGCCCGGCCCCGCGGAGTCGCAGCGCCTGAAGCGCGTGCTCACCGCGCGCTCGCTCACGGCGATCGGGCTGGGTGCCACGATCGGCACGGGCGTCTTCGTACTGACGGGCACGGTCGCGGCCAACCAGGCCGGGCCGGCGCTTACGCTATCGCTGCTGATCGCCGCCTTTGGCAGCGCGCTCGCGGCGCTCTGCTACTCCGAGTTTGCAGCATTCCTGCCGGTACCGGGCAGCGCCTACAGCTACACCTACGCCACCCTCGGCGAGGTCACGGCGTGGTTCATCGGGTGGAATCTCCTGCTCGAGTACGGCATGTCCGCCTCGGCCGTCGCCGTGAGCTGGTCCGCCTACGTCGTGAATCTGCTCGAGCGGGTCGGGCACATTCATCTGCCCGCCGTCATCACGAACGCTCCTCTCGCGGTCGTGAATGACCATCTGGTCGTGACGGGTGCGTGGGTCAACGTGCCCGCGATCCTGATCATTGCGCTGATGACCGTGCTCCTCTACGTCGGCGTGCGTGAATCGGCCAGCGCGAACAACGTGATGGTCTGCGTGAAGGTTGCCGTCATCATCGTGTTCGTCGCGGCAGGCGTCGCTTACATCGCCCCGGCGAACTGGCATCCCTACATTCCGCGCAACGCCGGGAGCTTTGGACACTTTGGCTGGACGGGCGTGCTGCAGGGCGCGGGCATCATCTTTTTCTCCTACGTCGGATTCGACACCGCCTCGACGACGGCGCTCGAGGCTCGCAATCCGCAGCGCGACCTTCCCCTCGGTATCCTGAGCGCGCTGGTGATCTCGGCGCTTCTCTACGTGGCCATGTCCGCCACCCTCACCGGCATGGTGTCGTACACCCGGCTCGATGTCGCCGATCCCGTTGCGATCGCGCTCGATGCGCATCCCCGACTCTCCTGGCTCGGTACCGCGGTCATCGTCGGGGCCATTGCCGGCATGACTTCGGTGATACTCACCTCACTTCTCGGGCAGCCGCGCATCTTGCTTGCGATGGCCGACGATGGGCTGCTGCCGGCCTCGATCAGCCGCTGTCACCCACGATTCAAGACTCCGCACGTCGCGACGCTCTGGACCGGGGTCGCCGCGGCCGCGATCGCCGGCGTCTTCCCGCTCGACCTGCTTGCCGATCTCATTGCGATCGGCATCCTGCTTGCCTTTGCGGTCGTCTGTATCGGCGTGCTCGTCATGCGGCGCACGCGACCCGGCACGCCCCGCCCGTTCCGCGTGCCCTGGGCGCCGTTCACCTGCGTGCTGGGAGCGGTCTGGTGCCTCGGGATGACCCTCTTTCTCTCGAATGGCACGTGGATCCGGCTGCTCGCATGGTCGGTGATCGGCGGGGCGATCTATTTCGGCTACGGGATTCGCCACAGCAAGCTGCGCGCGGCGAAGCACCCTGTCGCCGATGCGGGGCAGGCGGATGGCATGCAGAGCCCCTGAAGGCCCGCCGGGCGTTCCTGGCGCGCTCGCCTTTCCGCAGCAGGATCAGTCGCCGACGAGCGTCTCGACCTGCAAGGTTCCCGGGTCGCTGGGCGTATTCATCATGACGGCGGCGCCCGTACCGTCGGCGAGGGCGAGATCCTGAAGCGTGCCGACCTTGCCGTCCAGACTCCCGATCGCAACGGAGACCGGATTGCCGAGGCTCGCGTAGGGGCTGGCGGCTGAAAGCGCAAACGTACCGGGGGTCGTCGTGCTGTTGAGCAGGACGGAGATGGTGCCCGCAATGCCCTCCTCCGCATCGCCTTGGCTCACCACGGCGATGTCCGGCAAGCCGTTCCCGGTCAGATCACCGACGGCGAGCCCGACCGGCGATGCAGTCGCGTAGGTGACGGGCGCGGCGAAAGTCGGCTGTGCGCCGGGGGTGGCCGGCGGCGTCTGCAGCAGCACGACAACGCCCGCCTCGCCCATGGCATCCGAGTCCTCCGACTCGTCCGCCACGATGATGTCGGGCAGTCCATCGTGGTTCACATCCTCAATCACCACCTTGCGCAGCGCGCCGGGGACCGAGATATCCACCCGCGGCAGGAAGCTTCCGGGGTGGGCGGGATCGTGGAAAAAGATCGAGACGGTCCCCCCGTCATATTCGGTGCCGAGCTCGCCGGTTACGTCGTAGTCTGAAAAGCTCGTCATGACGATGTCGGGCGGCGCGGTGCTGTCGCCACTCAGGTTGCCGCAGGCGACCCCATAGGAGACATTCGGATAGGTCAATCCGGTTGGTGCAGGCGTTGTGCCGACATTGGTCGCCGCCTCGAAGGTTCCCGGGCTCGAGGCGTTCTGGAGAATGACGCTCACGCCGCCCCCGACGCCGGCGACCTCGTCTTCGTCCGCCCCCTCGAGATCCTGCACGACTTCCTTCTGCGTCTTGTAGGCGACGACGAGATCGGGATGGCCGTCATTGTTCACATCGCAGATGGCCACGTCCTCGGGCAGGAGGGCGCCGGCGACCGCGCCGGGAGCGGCGGTGAGGTTCACGACCGGCTTGAAGCTTGGCGTGTTCGCAGCGCTCTCGATCAGCACCGAGATCGTGGCGTCATTCACGTTCGCCACGGCCAAGTCCATGGTGCCGGGGGTGAGCGCGCCGGCGGTTATCGCGGAAGGATCGCCTTGAGTGCCGAAGATCAGTGAAGGCTGAAACGAACCGGGGCTGCTCTGGTCCTGGAGCACGAGCGCCACGAACCCCGGTTGCTCGCTCGGCTCGAGCTCGTTCTCCTGGGCCTCGGCGACCGCAATACCGGGGTATCCGCTGCCGTTGAAATCGGCGATCGTGACGGCCGCGGGCAAATCCTCGGTGTAATACGAGCTGTTGCTTCCGCAGCCGCTCAGGCCCGCGATCGCGAGCAGTGCCCCCATGGCGATGAATCGGCGGGCCAACGAATCCCTGTCGAGCGTCGTGCTCATGAAGAAGACCCCTGGGTGAGTTTCGAAAGATGTTCTAGTAGCGGGTTCGGGGAACAGTTTAACGCAGCGCCGCCGAATCGGTTGACTCAGGAGGGCTTAGGCCTTCAAAGAAGGCTCAGGCCTTCAGGGCAGCGATTCCGGCGCGGGCAATCTCCGCATCGTCCGAGGACTTCACGCCCGAGACGCCGACGGCGCCGATGACATGGCCGTCGGCGTTGATCGGCACTCCGCCCTCGAGCATCCCCTCGAGAGGCGCGGTGACGAAGGCGGTGCGTCCCTGGTTGATCGAGTCCTCGAACGCCTTCGATTCGCGCCGGCCCAGAGCCGCGGAGTTGGCTTTGGCAACGGCCATGCTTGCCGTAAAGGGGGCGGCGCCGTCGCCGCGCTGCAACAGCAGAATGTGTCCGCCGTCGTCGCACACGCAGATGGACACCGCCCAGCGATGTGCCTCCGCATGCGCCCGGGCGCTCGCCACGATGCGCTCGGCATCCTCGAGACAGAGATAGGGTTTGGCTTTCATAGCGCGCATTGTGCCATCACGGGGCGGCGCTATCACGGGGGCCGCACCGTCACCGGGCCGCGCCGCGCAGGCGCTCGATGAGCGCGCCGGGGTTCTCCGGGATGCGATCGCCGCGCCAGGCGAGGTGCTGATCGGGCCGGCTGATGGCGAGCGCGTGACGGTAGGCCGGCACACCACATGGCGGACGCTCGGGAATATCGAGCACCGCGAGCGGAACTCCGCGATCGGCGGCCGCCCCGAGAAGCGGCGCGATCTCGCGCCCCGGATCAAAGCGCAGCAGCGTGTAATTCGGCCCGAGCGCATCGTAGAGCGAGCGCCCCCCGGGGAGCCAGAAATGCGGAGTGCGGCACCCGGGGACGGTCGAGGGTGTGTAGTCGAACATGGTGTACGGAGGGGCCGGCTCACCGTCGTAGGCAATGAGTGGCGAGGCGTCGTAGTAATAGCCGAAATTGAGTCCCGCGCAGGCGAACTGCTGCACGTGGAGCCGGTAGGCGGCGTTTCCCACCTCGGCGCGCGCCGCCTCACCGGCGGGGGAGTGCTCCTCGAGCTCGGCAGGCAGGTGCGTGCGCTCGCGGATGGCCCCCTCGGCGTGTCGCATCGCAAAGCGCGAGACCTGCTCCGTGATCGGCAGGCGCTCGAGCTCGTAGGCATCGAGGATGCTCTCGGGCGCCCACCCCGAAAGATGCGCCGCCAGCAGCCAGGCGAGATTCGTCGCATCCGCGATGCCGGCATTCATGCCGTAGCCGGCGTAGGGAACCCAGATATGGGCGGCGTCTCCGCAGAGGAACACGCGCCGGTCGCGGAACTTCCCGGCGATGAGCCGCCGGCCGATCCAGTCCTCCTTGCGCAGAATCTCGTAGCGGAAATCCCCGCCCACTCCGAGCAGCGCGCGAATCGAGCGGTCGCGGTCCACCGACTCGAAGTCCTGCTCCTCATCGAACAGATAGTTGTGCACCAGCCAGGTCTCCCGCCCGTCGATCGCGATCAGGTTTCCGGCGCGTTCCCGGTTGTAGATGTAGCTCATCCAGGCGGGGGGCGGGGTGATGAGCGCGCGCAGCGCCGGGGCGCGGATGTAGCTCGACTGAACACGCTGGATGAGCTCATCGCCCGCGAGCGTCGAGCCGATCTGGTGCCGGATGACGGACTTGCCGCCGTCGCAGCCCACGAGGTAGCGGCATTCGATGAGCCGCGTGTGGCCGGTGTCGAGCTCGCGGGCCGTGATTTCGACCCGGTCCGGAAACTGGCGCAACGCCTCCACGCGCGTGCGGTTGAGCACGGTGATGCCGCGCCGTTCGGCGGCGCATCGAAACAGCACCGGCTCGAAGTAGATCTGATTCGCGCGATGCGCGGGCTCGGGAGTGGACCACTCGGTGTCGGGGCCGAGGCCGCGCCGGAAGCGATCCCGGCGCGCGGGAATCGGGATGCGCGTGAGCTCGAAACCCGTCGCCCGCGTGCGGAACACGACATCGTTCGGATAGTCATCCGGCAGGCCGACCGCCCGCAGCGCGCGCGCGATCCCCAGGCGGCGGAACATCTCCATGGAGCGCGCGGAGATGTGATTGCACTTCACGCTCGGCGGCTCGCCCGCGGAGCGCTCCTCGGCCACGAGCACGTCGATTCCGCGCCACGCGAGATCGAGCGCGAGGGTGAGACCGACCGGACCTGCGCCGACGATCGCGACGCTGGCGCTGTGACGGGGAGCCATTGCGGCATGATAGATAATCCGGAAATTGGGTTGCGGAGAATGTCGCCCGATGAGCTCACTCGAACGTCTCCTCGTCACGATGATCGCGGGCGCCGCGATCCTCAGTGGGTGCGCGCTTCAACCGGCGAGCTGTCCGCCCAGGCCCCAAGCTCCGCTCGTGCGCGCCGAGTACCAGCGCGTCGGCTTCGCCGATGTGCCGGGCTGGAACGCCGATGAGCTCGAGCAGGCGTGGCCTGCCTTTCTCGCCGGCTGCGATGCCCCGGCACTGCGTGCGCTGTGGTTACCGGTGTGCAGCGCCGGCGCACAATTGCACCCGGCATCCTCGCAGGAGGTGCGCGCCTTTCTCGAGGGGCACTTCGACCCGTACCGCATCGTCGTGCGCCGCGGCAGGCGGACCGAGCCCGACGGGCTCATCACCGGTTATTTCGAGCCGCTGCTGCACGGGGACCGCGCGCCGTCCGCGCAGTTCACCACCCCCCTTTATTCTCCGCCGCCGGACCTGCTCACCGTGGAGCTCGGATCGCTCTATCCACAGCTCAAGGGCAAGCGCATCCGCGGCCGGCTCGAGGGCACCCGTGTGGTGCCGTACTAC
>JASHUC010000069.1 GCA_030040235.1 Gammaproteobacteria bacterium
GCCGCATCCGGATGCGGACTCGAGACCGCCCTGGTGCTCGCCGCGAGCACGCAAGCCGGCGCCATCGCGGAAGCCGTCGAGCGCTTCGCCCCGGCTGGACCGACCAGCTGCGTGCTCACGAAAGTGGACGAGGCGGCGAGTCTCGGAGGCACGCTCTCGGTGCTGGTGCGTGCGCGCCTGCCCATCTCCTACGTGAGCGAAGGCCAGCGGGTGCCGGAGGATCTACGGCCCGCCCGCGCGCTCGAGCTCGTCTCGAGCGCCGTGCAGCTTGCGCAGGCGAGCGGCGCCGCGGCAGACGAGGATTTGCTCAAACGACGCTTCGGAGAGGTCGCACATGCTCTCGCCTGAGAGAACGCTGCTCGAGAAGACCAAACTCGCGGGGCTCGCCGCGCCGGTGCAGGTGTTCGCCGTCACCGGCGGCAAGGGCGGAGTCGGCAAGACGAGCGTTGCCGTGAATCTCGCGACGGCGCTCGCCGGCGCGGGCCGTGGCGTCGTGCTCCTCGATGGGGACCTGGGCCTCGCGAACGTCGATGTGTTTCTTGGCCTCACGCCGCGCTATACCCTCGCGCACGTGCTCTCCGGCGAGCGCACGCTCGATGAGATTCTGGTCCCGACCCCGCAGGGGTTCCACGTCGTGCCGGCCGCCTCCGGGATCGCGAACCTCGCGAATCTCGATGCGGCGGCGCATTTGAAGCTCGTGCAATCCTTCAGCTCACTCGCCACGCGGCTCGATGTGCTCATCGTCGACACGGCGGCCGGGATTGCCCACGGTGTGACGCAGTTCTCACAGGCCGCGCAGCAGGTCCTGCTCGTGATCTGTGACGAGCCAGCCTCGCTCACCGATGCGTACGCTCTCGTCAAGGTCCTGAGCCGCCAGCATGGCGTGCGCCGCTTTCGCGTGCTCGCGAACATGATGCGCGCGGCGGGAGCCGGCGAGGAGCTGTTCCGGCGTTTCGAGCGGGTCACCGGGAGATTCCTCGAGGTGGTGCTCGAGTTCGTCGGGGAGATACCGGAGGACGACTGCCTGCGGCGCGCGATCCGCGGGCAGCGGCCGGTCGTCGAGGCGTATCCCGCGAGCCCCGCGGCCTTTGCGTTCAAGAAACTCGCCGCGCGGGCCGATAAATGGCCGGTACCGGCCGGCCCGCGGGGCAATCTCGAATTCTTCGTCGAGCGGCTGGTGCAAAGGCCTGCGGTGCGGCTCGAGGTCGTGCCGTGAGCGCTATGGGCGCATACACGGCATGCCAGGCGAGCGAGCCGGCCGATGCGCTCGTGACGCGCCACGCAGAGCTCGTCAAGCGCATCGCCTACCATCTGGCGGGACGTTTGCCCCCGTCGGTGGACGTCGCGGATTTGATTCAGGCGGGGATGCTCGGGCTTCTCGAAGCCGCCGCGAACTACACCGCCAATCGCGGCGCGAGCTTCGAGACGTATGCCGGCATCCGGATTCGCGGAGCGATGATCGATGCGCTGCGCAAGCTCGACTGGGCGCCCCGCTCCGTGCACCGCAAGGCGCGGGCCGTCGCAGCCGTGATGCGCGACATCGAGCGCGAGACGGGCCGCGATGCGCGCGATAGCGAGATCGCCATGCGGATGGGTGTGACGCTCGCGGAGTACTACGCGATCGTGCAGGACGCGGCGAGCTGCCGCCTCGCGAGCCTCGACGATGTGACGGCCGCGGCGGCCCCCGACTCGGCCGATCCGTTTCGCGAGACGGCCGACGAGGGCTTTCGTGGCGCACTCGCCCAGGCGATCGAGGGGTTGCCCGAGCGGGAGAAGCTCGTGATGTCGCTGTACTACAGCGACGAGCTCAATCTGAAGGAGATCGGCGCCGTACTGAAGGTGACCGAATCGAGAGTCTGCCAGCTGCATGGGCAGGCGCTGATGCGGCTCAAGGCGCGGCTTGCGGCCTGGAGCGATGCGCAGGGCGCCGACAGCGCGCGAGGCGCAGGAGACTGAGGCGTGAGCAAAGATATCAAATTCCTCGTGGTCGATGACTTCTCGACCATGCGTCGCATCGTCAAGAACCTCCTCCACGAGCTCGGCTATCAGAACGTCGTCGAGGCCGACGACGGCAAGACTGCTCTGCCGATCCTTCACCAGGGCGACATCGACTGCCTGATCACGGACTGGAACATGCCGGGCATGCACGGGCTCGAGCTGCTGAAGACGGTGCGCAGCGACGCCAAGCTCGCGAAGCTGCCGGTGCTGATGCTCACCGCCGAGGCCAAACGCGAGCAGATCCTCGAGGCGGCGCAGGCCGGGGTCAGCGGCTATGTGATCAAGCCGTTCACGGCCGAGATCCTCAAGGAGAAGCTCGACAAGATCCTGGGCGGGGCCGCCAGAGCGGCCGCGGTGAAATCGGCATGAGCGGCACCGCAGGCACCTCGTTGAAAAGTCTCTACGGGGCGCGTCTCGAGACGCTCGCCATGGCGCTCGCCCGCGCCGACGAGGCGACTTTCCTCGCCACGCTCGATGAGATGCTGCGCACGCGCCGGCCGGAGCTTTTCGACGAGCTGCGCGACGTGACCGTGAATTTGAAGGTGGCTCTCGATCGGTTTCGCCTGGACGCGCGGCTCGCGGACTTCGCCGAGCGCGAAATGCCCGATGCGCGTCAGCGCCTCGTGCACGTCATCAAGATGACCGACGAGGCCGCGCACCGCACCCTCGACCTGGTCGAGCAGTCGGGTCCGCCGGCCGAGCGCACCGCAAAGTCGGCGGAGTCGCTCGTCGCCTCGTGGACTAAATTCCGTGCCCGTGATATCGGGACTCGCGAGTTTCACGAGCTCTTGAAGCGCATGGATGTGTTTCTGCCTGCAGCACGCGTCGATGCGGAGCTGATCCGGCGCAATCTCGGGGAAATGCTGCTCACCCAGAGCTTCCAGGATCTCGCCGGCCAGATCCTGCGCGGCGTGATCGCGCTCGTCTCCGAGCTGGAATCCTCGCTCGCAGAGCTCGTGAGGCTCTCGGGCGGGGAGCCGGCCACCGCAACGCAGGAGAAGCCAGCCGCCCAGGGGCATCAATCTCACGGCCACGGACCGGCAGTTCCCGGCGTGACGCAGGGCGAGGTGGCGGCGGGACAGCAGGACGTCGATGCCCTGCTGTCGGGCCTGGGGATCTAACGAGGACCGCATCGCTTAGCGGCACGCCCGATGGATATCCTGAGCCTCATTGGGCTGGTACTGGCCTTCTTTGCGATCGTCGGCGGCGCCATTCTGCGCGGCGCGGGCGCCATGGCGCTCGTCTCGGTGGAGGCGTTCATCATCGTCGGGATCGGCACCGTCGCGGCGATCTGCGTACAAACGCCGCTCGCGGTCATGAAGCACGCCCTCTCGATCTTCAGGTGGGCGGTCAAGCCGCCGCCGCTGGACCCGGAGAATCTGATCAAGAAGATGGTCGAGTGGAGCAACGTCGCGCGCAAGCAGGGGCTCCTCGGGCTCGAGCCCGTACTCAACCAGGAACCCGACGAGTTCGTGCGCAAGGCGCTCCAGCTCGTCGTGGACGGCAGCGAGCCCGATGCGATCCGCGGAATCATGGAAGTCGAGCTCGGTGCGCGCGAGCATGCCGACACGCTCGGTGCGAAGGTGTTCGAAGGGATGGGCGTTTATTCTCCGACGCTCGGCATCATCGGCGCCGTGCTCGGCCTGATCTCGGTGATGCAGAACCTCGCCGACCCCTCCAAGCTCGGCCCCGGCATCGCCTCGGCATTCACCGCGACGATCTACGGCGTCTCCTTCGCCAACCTGTTTTTTCTGCCGGTCTCCGCCAAGCTCAAAGTCGCGATTGCGGCACAGACCCAGGTACGCGAGATGGTGATCGAGGGGATGATGTCGATCGCTCAGGGCGAGAACCCCCGCGCGATCGAATCCAAGCTCCAGGGATACCTGCACTAGGAGAGCACCGGGAGGG
>JASHUC010000070.1 GCA_030040235.1 Gammaproteobacteria bacterium
ACCGTCATGGGCGACTGGCTCAGCGACAATGCCTTGAGCAGCTCGCTGTCACGCACGGCAGCCGGAGCCAAGAAAGCGCGGCTCTCCTGGGTGCGCATCGGCTATTCCGCGGCGCTCTACGTCCTGTTCGCCATTTGCGCGGTGGTGATCCTGTACTGGCTCGAGTTCCCCGCGGCGTGAGCAGGCCGCTCGAATCACTCGGCCTCGTGCCGATGCTCGTCGCGCTCTTGCTCGGGATCGCGATGCCTGCGCATGCTCAGGCGCCCGGCGAGCCGAGCGCCGTGTGGCCTCGGGATTGCGATCACGATTGCCTCGTCGCGATCTCCTGGCGCTACATCGATGCCCTCGTTCACCATGACCGCACGCGGGCGCCCATCGCGCCCGCAGCCAAGTTCACCGAGAACGACGTGTCGATGCCGCTCGGCACCGAGGGGCTCTGGAGCACGGTCGATAGCGCCGCACGCGATGCCCTCACGGCGGCGGACACCGAGACAGGTAACGTCGCCTGGCTCGGCGTGGTGCGCGAGAACGGCCATCCCGCCTATCTGGCCGTTCGATTGAAGGTCGAGCACCGCCTCATCACCGAGGTCGAGAGCGTCGTCGAGCGCCAAGGAGGCCTGCCGGCGCCCTTCGGCGATGCGGATAAGCTCGTGCACGACCCCGCATTCGATCAGATCCTGCCGCCCGGGGAGCGCCGCGGGCGCGAGCGGCTGCGCGATGTCGCCAACGGCTACTTCAGCACCATTGAGCGCAACGACGGTACGCTCCTCACGCCTTTCGACCCCGATTGCCAGCGCATCGAGAACGGCATCAGCACGACGAGCGGCCATTTCGGTTCGGCGGCGCTCGCACAGGGATGCCAGAGGCAGTTCGAGCTCGGTTACTTCCGCATCAACAAGCGGGTGCGCGAGCGGCGTTACTTCATCATCGACGAGCAGCGCGGCGTCGTCGTGGCGACGGGCTTCTTCGATCACGACAACAGCTTCGATCACTACCTGACCACCGACGGCAAGGAGCACCAGACGCTGCTCAAGTGGCCCAATTCCCTGTCGCTGATGGAAGCATTCAAGATCCGCAATGGCCGGATCTATCGTGTCGAGGCGATCTTCACCTATGTGCCGTACTTCATGCCCTCGCCGTGGGTGAAGGCCGCCCGACCCGCCGGCGATGTCCCACCCGGATCCGCTTCGCCCGTCGCGGCGGACGATTGCGACCGGCAGTGCCTCATCGCCTTGGCGCAGGGCTACATGCGGGCTTTGGTCGCGCACGATCCGGGCCGCGTGCCCTGGGCGCCGCGTGTCCGCTACACGGAAAACAGTGTCCCGATGATGGTGGGCGATGGCGAGTGGAGCACGGTCTCGGGCGTTGATCCCACGCCGCTTCTGATCGCCGATCCCGAGAGCGGCAACGTCGCCTGGCTCGGCGTCGTGCTCGAGCACGGTCAGATCGCCCATTACGCGATGCGGCTGCGGGTGCTGCGGCGCCGGATCGCGGAGGTGGAGGTGGTCGTCGACGGCAAGGGTCAGCCCGGCCCGTTCGGTGAGTCGGCGCAGAGCGCTCCGGATCCGGCATTCGCCGCCGTCGTGCCTGCCGCCGAGCGCGCGAGCCGTGAGCGGCTGACCGAGCTCGCGAACGGCTATTTCAGCACGCTCGAGCGTAACGACGGGACGATTCGCACGAAGTTCGACCCCGACTGCCAGCGCGACGAGAATGGCGTCTCGACCACCCACGGGGGCTTCGGCTCGGCCGCGATCGCCCAGGGGTGCGAGGCGCAATTCAAACTCGGACTCTACCGGTACGACGATGCGGTGCGGGCGCGGCGCTTCCCGCTGGTGGACGTCGAGCACGGCGTGGTCGTTGCGACCGGCTTCATCGATCACTCGGCGCGGCTGCGCGAGTTCCGCAGCACCGACGGCCGGCTCCGCCGCTCACACTACGACGCGCCCGACTCGCTCGGCCTGATGGAGGTCTTCAAGATCCGCCATGGCGCGATCTACCGGATCCAGTCCGTGTTCAGCGAAGTGCCTTACCTCATGCCCTCGCCCTGGCTCGAGGAGTCCGCGGGCGCCGCCGGCATCGAGCCGCCGAAGCCCGCGGACGTGGACCAGCAGCGCCTCGAGAACGCCGACCGCGACCCCGCGGACTGGATGAGTGTGGGGCGCACCTGGAGCGAGCAGCGCTTCAGCCCCCTCGACCAGATCAACACACAGACCGTGCGGCGCCTCGGCATCGCCTGGTATGCGAATCTCGACACCTATCGGGGCGTGGAGGCCACGCCGCTCGAGATCGATGGCGTGCTCTACGACATCTCCGCCTGGGATGTGACGACCGCCTACGATGCGACGAACGGCAAGGTTCTCTGGCGCTACGATCCGCACATTCCGCTCGAGTGGGCGCGGCGCGCCTGCTGCGGACCGGTGAGCCGCGGCCTTGCCGCCTGGCACGGACGCATCATCATCGCCACCCTCGACGGGCGGCTCATTGCCCTCGATGCGGCCCACGGCAAACCGCTCTGGAGCGTAGAGACGCTCGAGCCCGGCCAACCGCTCTCCATCACGGGGGCGCCGCGCATCGCCGACGGGCTCGTGATCATCGGCAACGGCGGTGGGGATTTCGGCGCCCGCGGCTACGTCTCCGCGTATCACGCCGATACCGGACGCTTCGCGTGGCGCTTCTACATCGTCCCGGGAGATCCGGCCAAAGGGCCCGAAGGCGCGGCCTCCGATCCGGTGATGCCGATGGCAGCGAAGACCTGGACCGGAAAGTGGTGGCAGCTCGGCGGCGGCGGCAACGACTGGGACACGATCGTCTACGACCCCAAGTTGAGTCTCGTCTACTTCGGCACGGGCAACGGCTCGCCCCATCCCGAGGCATTCCGCAGCCCGGCGGGCGGCGACAACCTGTTCCTCTGCTCCATCGTCGCCGTGGACGCGCACACCGGCCGCTACGTGTGGCACTACCAGGAGATTCCCGGCGAGGAATGGGACTACGACTGCACGAGCCCGCTCGTGATCGCGGACCTCGAGATCGACGGGCGGCTTCGCCACACGATCATGCACGCGCCCAAGGACGGGTTCTTCTACGTGCTCGATCGGCGTACGGGGCAGCTGATCTCGGCACGCAACTACGTCCCGAACACCTGGGCGCGTGGCATCGATCTCGAAACCGGAAGGCCGCTCATCAACCCCGAGTCCTATGTGGCCATCAAGCCGCATCTGATGACTCCGGGCTACGGCGGCGGCCACAACTGGAATCCCCTGTCCTTCAGTCCGCTCACGGGCCTGGTGTACATCCCGGCTCAGGAGCAGTGGATGGTCGAGTCGCGCCTGCCCGATGGGCAATTCAAGTTCGTGCGCGGCCGCTCTACACTCGGCGCGGGAGTCAACAACTATCCGCAGCTGCGCCGCAAGCTCGAGGCCGAAGCCGAGAGGCGCGAGAAGGGTTATCTGCTCGCCTGGAACCCCGTGACGCAGCAGGAAGCCTTCCGCATCCCGTATCCCCACCCGGGTAACGGCGGCACACTCGTCACCGCGGGCAATCTCCTCGTCGAGGGAACCATCGACAAGACCCTCGCGATCTATCGCGCCGATGACGGACGCAAGCTCTGGGAGCTCCCCGTGGGGACCGTGCCGGACGCGGGACCCATGACCTACAGCGTGCATGGCAAGCAGTACATCGCGGTGAACGCGGGTTGGAACAGTGCGATCGTGTATGGGCTCAAGGATTTTTCCTTCGGCCCGGCGCGGCTCGTGGTGCTCTCACTCGACGCTCACGGCGTCGAGCTGCCGCCCGCCCCGCCGGCGCAAGCCGTTGCGCCGCCCCCTTCGACCGTCGAGCCCGAGCAGACGGTCGAGCGAGGCGCCCTCCTCTACAGCCAGTACTGCGCGAGCTGCCACGGACCCGACGCCATCGGCGGCGTCAAGGACTTGCGGCACCTGACCGAGCCGGAACACGCCGCGTTCGACTCCGTGGTGCTCGGCGGAGCACTGCGCAAACAGGGAATGGCAAGCTTCAAAGACGTGCTCGCAGCCGAGGACGTCGAGTCCATCCATGCCTACCTCATCACGCGGGCGCAGCAGGACTGGCAGCCGAGCTTCGTCCCGCGGAAGCAGAAGTGATGCGGCGCTGCGCAGTTCTGCTGCCGGTGCTGCTCGCAGGCGCGGCCCTCGCCGGAGGCGTCTCTACCGCCTCGGCTCAAGCCACCTCCAGCGCCTCGACCCCAAGCTCATCTGCCCTCGCGCGGCTCGCCTCCGCGGCGAGCGCTCTCGAGGCTCGCGCGCAATCGGTCGCCGATGTGAATGCGATCGGCAAGCTGCAGCGGGCCTACGGGTATTACCTGAGCAAGGGCTACTGGGACGAAGCCGCCGACCTCTTCGCCGACGACGCCACGTTTGAATCAGGTGTCGATGGGGTGTATGTCGGCAAGGCGCGCATCCGCGAGCGGCTCGTGCGCGAGGGCGGCGGCGCGCCCGGACCGGGGCTTGCCTACGGACAGCTCAACGAACGCCTGCAACTGCAGCCGGTGATCCACCTGAGCGCAGACGGGCTCCACGCCTGGGGACGCTGGCGCGAGCTCGCGCTGCTCGGGCAGTTCCATGAGCGTGCCGCGTGGGGCAGCGGAATCTACGAGAACGAGTATGCCAAGCGAGACGGACTCTGGCGCATCGTTCGACTCCACTACTATCCGAATTTCGTCGCCCCCTACGAGGGCGGCTGGGCGCATCTCAAACCCGTCCGCGGGGACTGGGTCACGGACGTGGGCAAGGCCTTCCCGGCGGACCGTCCGCCCACCGAGCGATACCTGCCCTTTCCCAACCGGTTCACGCCGCCCTTCCACTACGACGCGGAAAACGGCGAGGCCGCCGCGCGCGACGGCAAGCTTCGCACGATCCTGCGGCGCGTCGCGGGGCTCGCACACGCCTCCAATCCCGAGGTCCAGGCGCTCGCGAGCGAGCTCGAGCATGCCGCTCGGGATCTCGCGCATCTGCGCTCGCGCCAGGCAGTCTCGAATCTCCAGGCCGAGCTGGGCTACGACATCGACAAGGGCCGCTGGTCGCAAGCTGCGGCGCTGTTCGCGCCCGATGCGTCCTACGAGTACGGCCAGCAGGGCGTCTACGTGGGTCGGGCGCACATCCGCACCGCGCTCGGCTTGATGGGCCCCGAGGGACTTGCGCCCGGCCAGCTCAACGACTACCCCATGCTGCAGCCCATCATCGACGTCGCGGCGGATGACGCAACGGCGAAGGCCCGCTGGCGAAGCGATGTGATGCTCTCGAGGAACGGTGTCGGGGAGTGGGGCGGGGGAGTCTACGAGAACGAGTACGTGAACGAGGGCGGCACGTGGAGGATCAGCAAGCTCCATTACTACGTGACCTTCTTCGCCGATTACGACCGCGGCTGGGCCGCAGGGTCGATCCCGATGGCAGGCCCGAGCGCCACGCATCCTCCGGATCGTCCGCCGAGCGCGGTCTACGCGTCCTTTCCCAGCATCAATCTGGTGCCCTACCACTACGGGAATCCGGTGACGGACGCGGTGCCCTCGATCGAGCATCCGGTGCATGGGCGGCTGCTCGGCGCCGGGCTCGCTGCACTCGAGATGCGGGTGAACGCCCTCGCGCATCGCGTGGAGCTGCTCAAAGATCAAGCGCAGATCGAGAATCTGCAGCGCGCCTACGGGTACTACGTCGACAAAGCCCAGTGGCCCGAAATCGCACACCTCTTTGCCGCGAACGGCACGTACGAGATCGGCGGGCGAGGGGTGTTCATCGGGCCCAGGCGCGTGCTCGAGTACCTCGTGACCGGTCTTGGTCCCATCGGCATCGCGAGCCGCACGGGACAGATCCTCGATCACCAGCAGCTCGAGGGCATCGTCGATGTGGCCCCGGATGGCAAGAGCGCACGCGGGCGCTGGCTCGCACTCGTGATGGGCGGCTCGGATAAATCAGCCGCGCTGTGGGGAGATGCGACGTACGAGAACGCTTACGTGAAGGACAATGGTGTTTGGAAGGCCGCGAGCTTCCGCGCTCCGTTCACGATGTACGCGACGTACAAAGGCGGATGGAAGGATTCCGCCGTGCCGAATACCCGCCCGGATAGTTTTGCGCCTCCGCCGGATCTACCGCCGAGCGTGGTGTACCTGACGTATCCGAGCTTCTACGTGGCCCCCTTTCACTACCCCAACCCCGTCACCGGACGCGCAGCTCCGCCACCCAATCCTGCCGCCGGTGGCACTGCCCCGATGCGTGGCGCCCGATGAGCGGACGCCGGCGTCCCGGACCCATGCCCTGGCGAGGTGTCGCGACGCTTGTACTTAAAAATAAATTAACTCATTTATCATTAGCTTGGCTAGCATATATTGGGTGATTTCTAAGTCGTTGCGCCGCCCCGCGGCCGCCGCACGCCGGCGTGCCGGGTCCGCCACGTGCGGGCCTGGCTCTTGCGCGGAGCGCGCGCTTCGAAAAGGATGTGCGGCATGCCTGAGGAGTACCCCGGTCATTCCACGGGTCTCGTCGCAGGAGGCAACGGACGCGCACCGCGTGTCGAGGACCTGCTTCAGTCGGCGCTCAAGCA
>JASHUC010000071.1 GCA_030040235.1 Gammaproteobacteria bacterium
CTGCTCGACTTCGGTATCGCCAAGATTCTCGATGCAGGAAGCGCGCCGCGGCGGCACATGGCGACGATGAGCATGGTGCGGCTCGCCACACCCGCCTACGCGAGTCCGGAGCAGCTCAACGGCGATGTGATCACCACGGCGACCGACATCTACTCCCTCGGGGTCGTGCTCTGCGAGCTGCTGACTGGACTCGGCCCCCACTCGATCTCCGCCGCCGGGCAGCAGGAGCCGTTGAGGCCGAGCATCGTCGTGCGCCGCGGACCGCACCCGGGTGGACGCTCCGTCCCGATGGTGCGGGCCGCACTCGCCCGACGGCTCGCCGGCGACCTCGACAACATCGTCCTCAGGGCGATGCACTCGGACCCGAGGCGCCGTTACAGCTCCGCGGAGCAATTGGCGGCGGATGTCCGTGCACATCTGCAGCGCCGCCCGGTCATCGCGCGGCCCGACACGCTGCGCTATCGCTTCTCGACGTTCATCGCCCGGCATACGGCTGCCGTCGCCTGCGTCACGGCGCTCTCGGTCGCGCTGATCGGCTCGGCGGGTCTCGTGTGGAATGAAGCGCGCATTGCGCAGACCGAACGCGCCCGTGCCGAGCGGCGCTTCAACGACGTTCGCCGCCTGGCGAACTCGCTCGTGCGGGACCTGTACCCCTCCATTCAGGATCTACCGGGCGCGACGACGGCGCGCCAGCTGATCGTGGGGAAGGCGCTCGAATACCTCGACAGTCTGTCACGCGATGCCGGCGGTGACGGGCCGCTCGAGCGCGAGCTCGCCACCGCCTACTCGCTGCTCGGGGATCTGCAGGGCAACGGCTACTACGCGAATCTCGGTAACCCCAACGCGGCACTCGCGAGCTACCGCAAGGCACTCGCGCTTCGCCAGCGGCTCGCCGCTGCGGCGCCCGGCGATGCCGACGCGGCACGCGAGCTCGCGGCGAGCTACCGTCAGATCGGGGTTGCGTTCGCGGGATTGCGCGATTTCAAGGCAGCGCTGATCAATTTTCGGGCGGCCGCACGCCAATTCGAGCAGGGGGCGAGCCACACGACCGATGCCCGGGTGCTCGATGCGCTCGCCGGCCATTACTATTATCTCGCGGATACGGCCGTCGAGGCCGGAGGGCTCGAGGAGGCCGAAGCGAGCATCCGCCGCGGCATGGCGATCCGCAGCAGGATTGTGACGACCGACCCCCAGCTGCGGCGGGACATTCTGACGCACAGCGCCGGAGATCATTCCGTCGAGGCGAGGATTCTCGAGCACCGCGGACGGCTCGACGAAGCGCGCGCAGAAGCGCAGCGCTCCTACGACATCCTGTCGCATCTGGTCGATGAGAATCCGAACAACCATACGCTGCGGACCTTCCACGGGGTCGCCGCGATGATGCTCGCGGAGATTGACGAGGCCGACAGGCCCGCCGATGCTCTGGAGCGCTATCGCAGCGCGTTGCTGGATGTGCAGGCCGTGCTTGCGGCCGATCCCGCAAACGCGCGTGCGCGCTATCACGTGGCGCATGCTTACGAGCGGATCGGCACGCTCGAAGCACAAAGCGGTGAGGTGGGACGTGGGCTCGGCCACCTCGACCAGGCGCTCGAAACCCTTGGCCCCCTCAGCGCCAACGACCTCGAATATCCGGATTTACGCGCGCTGTTGGCCGACAGCTACGCCGCTCTGGGGAGCGCCTACGAGGCGCTCGCCGCCCGGCAGAATGCCGCACTCCGTGTTCGCAGCCTGCAGGCGGCGCACGACTCGTACGAGCGCAGTCTCGCGAAGTGGCTCGACCTGCGCCGCCGGGGGCGCCTGACCGCGTGGGAGCAGGACAAACCGGAGGTGATCAGGCGGGCGCTCGCCGCCAACGTATTGGCCCGGAGGCGTGCAAACGATTCCTCAATTCCTCCGAGCTCGCCCTTCGAGTACTGAAGTCAGAAGGTCCCGGCGAGCGAGAACGGCCGCCGGCCCTGCGCATCGGGGGAACCGAGGAAGCGCAGATCCTGAACGATATTCGGCGGAGCGCTCGCCCGCGGGGCGACGAGCGTGTCGAGCACGAACCCGGGCTCGCGCGTGAGCCGCAGCGTTCCTTGCACGGCGAGCGGGCCGCCGAGATCCTGGAGCCGGCCCGTCGGCTCATCGTCCGAGCCGCCGGAGCTCACCGGCGCCCGGGCACCGATCGGTGCGCCCGAACCGGCGGGGAACGAGACTCGGTAATCACCGAGCGGCTCACCTTGCACGAGGAGGCCGTGCACCTCGACGTCGCCGCGCACCGATGTCAGGCGCTTGCCGTTCCAATCGAGGGAGGCGAGGGCGACCTGGAGAAGACCCTCGACGTTCGGCGGCAACTGCGCAAGCAGCGCGTGATTCAAGGGAAGAGTCGCTCGAACGTCCTGCGCCTCGATGGCTCCGCTCGGGCTGAGCGTCAGGAGCGAGTGCGCCGTGCCGCCCGGGAGAGCAAGGGAGACGGTGAGAGAGAGCTTCCCGGTGAGCAGTCGCAGCGGATGAGCGCTCCAGGTGAGATCGCCGAGCGGCGTACCTTCGGCGAGGAGCCCGGCGCAGGTGCCGCTCCAGAGCGTGCCCCCGAGCTGCGTGCAGGCGGTGCCATGCGGCAGAAAGCCGCCGGCCCAGCGTGCCGGAAACCGCACGATCAGAACGATCAGAAAGGCCACGGCGGCCGCCGCGGCCACCCAGGCCGTGCGCTGCGCCGGCGCAGCGGTTTCAGGTGCGCGGAGCACCGCCGTCACTCGCCCGGGGAGTCATCACCGGGCAGCGTCGAGCACGATTCCGGCGTTGACCATCCCGGGGGCTCCCGCGCTCTCGATGGTTGCGGAGTCCACCCGAATCCCATGCTGCTCGGATAGCCGTGCGAGCCAGCCGACGAGGGTGTCGAACGGCGCGCGCGTGAGCTGCACGCGCAATCCGCCCTGAGGACTCGGCTCGCTGCTCGAGAGCGCCGAGCCGAGCCCCGACTCGCGCGCGGCGTTGGCGATCACGACGATGAGCGATCGTTGCGAGGTCGGCACTTGCGTGGCCGGGGCGGCGGCGGCGAGCTGCGGAGCGACGCTACGCATCCAGGCGAGCTCGGCCTGCTTGTGCACCAGGCGCCCGTGCACACGGCCGACGCTGCGATCGAGCGAGATGAGCAAGGCGACCAGCGTGACAGCAACGGCGATGGCCCCGATCAGCACGAAGCGGCGCTCGCGCGCGGCGAGTGATTGGAACCAGGTGACGATGGCGGGCATGGGCGCTCCTTATCCCTACGCTCTGGGCTTCACCTGGATCTGACCTTCGTATTGCGAGCCCGCGGCGTTGCTCGAGGTGAGCTCGGCCTGCCAGCCGGCGGCGCGCAGATTCTGGCTGACGCGATCGAGCATCTCGACGTTCGGCGCCGAGAGCGTCAGATCGAGGCCGCTCTCGCGAAAGTTGAGCGCGCGTACCACCGTACCCTGCGTGCCGGCGCGTGCCTGCGCGAGGGCATCGAGCACCGAAAGGAGCCCCGATCCGCCGCCTTTCAAGCTAGCGAGGCGCTGCTCCATGCGGCGGCGCGCATCGATCGTGCTGCGCTCGCCCGGCATGGCGGCGCGAAAGGTCGTCGAGATGGCCGCATCGACGGTGCGCTCCGAGCGCTTGAGCGCGAAAAGCTCGGCCGTGCTGCCGAGGGCGTGCAGCGCGACGAGTGCGATGAGCAGGAGCGCCGCGATTCGCCATTGCTTCCAGGTGTTCGCGAAGGAATCGACCGGAGCGTACGGCCCCTGCAGCAGATTGATCGCGCTTGCGGGGGCGGTGGCGACGCGCTGCGCGAGCAACGCCAAGGGCCCGTCGGTGAGCAGTTGCACCTTGATACCGTCGAAGCGGTCGCGGATGGCTTCGACCTCGTGCGAGCGCTGATGCCACTCCGCGGCGCCGGTGTAGAGCACGAGACCGCTGCCCGTGCGCTGCGTTGCGACCATCTGATCGCTGCCCGGGGAGGTGAGCGTCAAGGCCTCGGCCAGAGCCTCGATCGGCAGGGTGAGCGGTGTGCCGCCGGCCGGACGCACGATCGCGCAGTCACCTTCGAGCAGCGCGACCGCTTGACCGGGGTTGGCCGGCACGAGCTCGCTCTCGGCGTACAGGGCCTCCACGGCGAGCCCGGCGTCCTTGAGTTCTGCGAGCCATTGATCCATGAGCGCCCGCGAGACGACGGCGACCGGGGTGCGCGCTCCCTCCGCGGGGCGCTTGCCGACGGCGAAGTGCAGGCTGTCGATATCCTCCGCCAGATGCTCTTCCAGCGCGAACGGGACCACCTGCTGAACCTTCATGCCGGATCTGACCGGCAGATCCACCTCCGTGAGCACCACATCGCCTGCCGGCACGATGACGCACACGCGGCGCGATCCGCCGAGCGGGGCCGCCTGCAGCAGCGTGCCCTTCTGCTGCGGGATGACGACCCGGCCCTGGTTGTCACAGACGAGCCAGGAGACGGGCGCATCCGGCGCGCGGGGCAATCGAATGAGGAGCCAATCTGCCATCGATCAATTCAAGCCCGAAGGCCCCTCAGTCCGCAGTGAAGCTGCGCTCAATCACGTGCATCTGA
>JASHUC010000072.1 GCA_030040235.1 Gammaproteobacteria bacterium
TCCTCGATCGAGAGCATGGTGTGCGCCACGCCGAAGCGGCCGAGGAGTCGCCGGATGAGGTAGCGCGTCGGATTGTAGGTCTCGACGAAGCACGCGATGTGATCGCCCTGCTGAGTCAATGCAAGCAGCACCTGCGCCACCGCGCCCACGCCCGAGGAGGTCACGAGGCAGTCCTCTCGCCCCTGCATCTCCGCAAGCGTCATCTCGAGTTGCCGCGTGGTGGGATTGGACGCACGGCTGTAGAAGAACCCCGGTCGCTCGCCCCGCAGGTACTCGAGAGTCTGCTCGAGGTTCTCGAACTCGAATTTCACCGACTGGTAGATCGGTGCGACGACCGGCCGGTTCTCGGGCGGCAGAGCGACCGCCGGCGGATGGCTCACCCGGGTCTCTTTCTTCATGCAGAGCATCCTTTGGCAAAGGTCCGCAGGCGCGCCGCCGCCTCATCGAGGGTCGTATCGCGCTTGGCGATGCACAGCCTCACGACGGTGAGCTCGGGCGGGCGCTCGTAGAACGGCGACAGTGGGATCGTAGCGACTCCCGCCTCGGTCAGCAGCCGCTCCGCAAAGGCCGCATCGCCCGCCGGGGCGAGCGCGCCGAAATCGAGCAGCTGGAAAAAGGTGCCGGCGGCGGGCGGCAGTTCGAAGCCCGAGCCGGCGAGCGCGGCGCGCACGCGGTCGCGCTTGGCCTGAAAGAAGCCGGCAAGCCCGGCGCCGATGTCCGGCTGCTCGGCGAGATACGCGGCGATCGCGTGCTGCAGAGGATTCGCGATGCTGAAGGTGTTGAACTGATGGACCTTGCGCAGCTCGCGCGTGAGGAGCGGCGGCGCCACGGCGTAGCCGACCCGCAGCCCGGTCGCGTGCAGCGTCTTGCCGAAGGAGAACACGGCGATGCTGCGCGCGGCGAGCTCGGGGTGTGCGAGCACCGATTCGTGGCGCCGGCCGTCGAAGACCACGTGCTCGTACACCTCGTCGGAGAGCACGAGGAGATCGCGATCGCGGGTGATCGCGGCGAGCCGCTCGAGGTCCTCGGATCCGAGCGTGGTGCACGCCGGGTTGTGGGGACTGTTGATCACGATGAGCCGGGTGCGCTCGGTGAGGCTGTCGCGCACACGATCCCAGTCGTAGGCGAAGGCCGGCGGCATGAGCGGGAGGTGGATGCAGCGCCCGCCGGCGAGGTGTACCGCCGGACGGTACGAGTCGTAGGCAGGATCGAATACGATCACCTCATCGCCCGCATCGACCACCGCCTGGATGCTCGAGTAGATCGCCTCGGTCGCACCGAGGGTGATCGTGAGCTCCGATTCCGGATCGGGCGAGCGCCCGTAGCTGCGCGCGAGCTTCGCGGCAATCCGCTCGCGCAGCGAGCCGAGTCCTTCCATCGGCGCGTACTGATTATGGCCCGCGCGCATGGCGGCGAGCACGAGCTCGCTCAAGCGTGGATCGATCTCGTAGTCGGGAAAGCCCTGGCCGAGATTGAGCGCGCCGAGCTCGCGGGCGCGCCGCGAGATGACCGTGAAGACGGTCGTCCCGACCTCGGGGAGTTTGCTGCGCGGGCTCACGCGGCGGCCGCGGCGAGCGCGGCGCCCACCACCCCGGCCTGTCCCGTGAACAGCGCGGGACGGATCTGCGCCTCGGATTCCAGGAGCGGCGCGAACCGGTCGAAGTGCTCGGTGACCGCACCGCCCAGAATGAACAGGTCCGGCCACAAAAGCGCGTGCATGCGCCCGAGATACTCGTTGACCCGCTCGCTCCACGCCTGCCAATCGAGATCGAGCACGGTGCGCACCTGCGCCGAGGCCCACTTCTCGGCGTCCATGCCCCGCATCTCGAGGTGTCCGAGCTCCGTGTTGGGAAAGAGGATTCCCTCGACGAAGAGCGCCGATCCGATGCCGGTGCCGAAGGTGAGCATCACGACGGCGCCGCGGACGCCGCGGCCGGAGCCGAAGCGCATCTCGGCGATGCCGGCGGCATCGGCGTCGTTGAGAAACGCGACCGGGCGGCCGATTGCGCTCGCGGCAAGCCGGGCGCCATCGGCCCCGAGCCACGAGGGATCGATATTGGCCGCGGTGCGCACCTTGCCTTGCTTCACGACACTCGGGAAACACAACCCGACGGGACCCGAGGCGGGCAGCTGCGCCGCGAGCCGCGCGATGACCGGCATCAGGGCCTGCGGTGTCGAGTGCGCCGGGGTCGGCGCCGAGAGGAGCTCGCTCGTGAGGCGGCCGCCATCCACATCGACGAGCCCCGCCTTGACCGAGGAGCCCCCGACATCCACTCCGAGCAGAATGCGCGCCATAGACCTGTCCTCAGGCGTTGACGGCCGCCGCGCGCTGCACGTCGCGTGCGCGCCGCCGCTCACGATAATGCAAGACGAACGCCGAAACTGCGATACCACTCGCCACGATCGCGACCATGAGCGTCGCGAGCGCATTCACATCGGGGCTCACCCCGAGCCGCACCTTGGAGAACACCACCATCGGCAGCGTGCTCGAGCCCGGACCCGCCACGAACTGGGTGATGACCAGGTCGTCCCACGAGAGCGTGAACGCGAGCAGCCAGCCTGCGGCGATCGCCGGCGCGATGAGCGGCAGCGTGATGCGGCGGAACACCGTCGCCGGCGGGGCGCCGAGGTCCATCGCCGCTTCCTCCAGCGATTCGTCGAACCCGACGAGTCGCGACTGTACCACCACCGTCACGTAGGCCATGCAGAAGGTGATGTGGGCCAGCGCGATCGTTACCGCACCGGTCCCGTGCGGCCAGCCGATCGCATGCTCGAGCCCCACGTACAGCAGAAGCAGCGCGAGCCCCGTGATCACCTCCGGCATGACGATGGGAGCGGTCGTCATGCCGGCGAGCAGGGCGCGACCGCGGAAGGCGCCGAGGCGCGCGAGCGCGATTCCACCGAGCGTCCCGAGCACGCAGGCAACGGTCGCCGAAACGAGCGCGATGCGGATCGAGAGCCACGCGGCATCGAGGATCTGATCGTCGGTGAGCAGAACCCCATACCACTTGAGCGTCGGAGAATGCGCGGCGTCCCACACCGTGACGAGGCGGGAGTTGTTGAACGAGAATATGACGAGCGACAGGATCGGCGCGTACAGGAACACGAGCCCGGCGACGAGCATCGTGCGCGAGAAGTAGCCGGCCGGCCTCATCGCTCCGCCTCGAGCTGCCGCCGCTCGAAGCGCTGCAGCAGCAGGATGGGCGCGAGGAGCAGCACGAGCATCACGACGGCGACGGCGCTCGCGAGCGGCCAGTCGCGATTCTCGAAGAACTCATCCGAAAGCACCCGGCCGATCATGAGCTGATCGGTGCGGCCGAGAAGCGACGGAACGATGTACTCGCCGACCGCCGGGATGAAGACCAGCAGCGATCCCGCGGCAATGCCCGCCAGCGATTGCGGAAGCGTGATCCGGAGGAAACGTGTGAACGGCCGCGCCCCGAGGTCGGCGGCCGCCTCGAGCAGCGTCGGGTCGAGTTTCTCGAGATTCGCGTAGAGCGGCAGAACCATGAACGGCAGATACGAGTACACGATGCCGATGTAGACCGAGAAGTCGGTCTGCAGGAGCACGAGCGGACGGTGCACGATGCCCAGCGCCAGCAGCACGTTGTTGATCACCCCGTCGCTCTGGAGCAGCCCGATCCAGGCATATACCCGCAGCAGAAACGACGTCCAGAACGGCACCATCACCAGCATGAGCAGCACCGTGCGACGCGTGGAGCTCGAGCGCGCGATGGCGTACGCCATCGGATAGCCGATGAGCAGGCACAGGAGCGTCGAGAGCGCTGCGACCTTCACCGAGTAAAGGAGCGCACTCGCATAGAGTGGATCGGTGAGCAGAAAGGTGTAATTCGACAGATGAAGGTCGGGAATGGGCAGGAGGCCGTGGCGTTGCCCGAAGAGCGGCTCGTACGGAGGGATCGCGAGCCGCACCTCCGAGAAGGAAATCTTGAGGACGATCAGGAACGGAATGAGAAACAGCACGGCGAGCCAGGCGATCGGAATGCCGGCCACCAGCTTTCGGCCCCCGGGACTGACGAGTCGCGCCATCGAATCCGGTCCTACCGCGTGAGCACGATCGGGCTCGCGCGATGCCAGGAGAGCGTCACGGTATCCTCGCGCTCGAGCGGCGGGTCCGACTCGCGCCCGGCGTTCGGCTGCGTGACGCGCACGACCTTTCCGGAGGCGATCTCGACGAGGTACGAGGAGGCGCCCCCCAGGTAGGCAATCTCCCGGACGATTCCGCGTAGCTGGTTGACCACGGTCGCGGCCGGCCTGGCCACCTCGGCCCGCATCTCGCGCGCCAGCTCGATCTTCTCGGGGCGCAGGGCGACCCAGATCGTGGCACCGGGGGCGATGGCGGCGCCCCGCGTGTGCACCTCCCCGCCCGCCTCGGCGCAGCGGATGCAGAGCCCGTCCGCGTCCACGCGCGTGACCTCGCCCTCGAACAGATTGACCGAGCCGATGAAATCGGCGACGAACCGCGTCGCCGGCGACTCGTAGATCTGCGCGGGCGTTCCGACCTGAACGATCTCGCCGCGATCCATGACCCCCATTCGCGATGCGATGGTCATCGCCTCCTGCTGATCGTGCGTCACCACGACGAAGGTGACCCCGAGGCGCTTCTGGATATTGAGCAGCTCGAACTGGGTGTGCTCGCGGAGCTTGCGGTCGAGCGCTGCGAGCGGCTCATCGAGCAGCAGGAGCTTCGGTCGCTTGATGAGCGCGCGCGCGAGCGCGACGCGCTGGCGCTGTCCACCCGAGAGCTGATGCGGCTTTCTCGGCCCGTAGCCGTCCATCTTGACGAGCTCGAGCATCTCCCCGACGCGCCGGCGGATCTCCGCGCGTCCGAGCCGCTCCTGCTCGAGCCCGAAGGCGACGTTCTTCTCGACGCTCATGTGCGGAAAAAGCGCGTACGACTGGAACATCATGTTGACCGGCCGGCGGTACGGCGGAATCGCCGTCATATCCTGGTCGTCGATGTAGATCTTCCCGGCGGTCGGGGTCTCCAGTCCCGCGAGCATGCGCAGCAGCGTCGTCTTGCCTGAGCCCGAGCCCCCGAGCAGGCAGAAGACCTCTCCGCGCTCGATCTCGAGGGAGACTTCATTGACGGCGAGGAAGCCGCCGAAGTCCTTGCGCACCCGCTCGATGCGCACGTAGGGGTCGCTCTGTGCCCTCATTTGCCGGTCTTGAACCGCGTCCACATCCGCACGAGGAGACGCGTGAACTCGAGACTCTTCGCGCGCTCCGGGACGAGCTTGGCGAGCGTCTGTGGCGGAGGATACACGCCCGGGTCGCTGCGCACGTCCTTGCTCAGGAAGGCGTCGGAGTCCGCGAGCCCGTTCGCGTACTTGACCAGGTTCGAGTTACGCGCCGCCACCTCGGGGCGCAGCAGATAATTGATGAAGAGGTGGGCGTTGCGCGGGTGGGGCGCATCCGCGGGAATTGCGAGCATGTCGAAGTTCTCGATCGCGCCCTCCTTCGGAATGGAGTAGGCGATGTCGAACGGCTTGCCGGCCTCGCGCGCGCGGTCGCGCGCCTGCTTCACATCGCCCGACCAGCCGAGCGCCAGGCAGATCTCCCCGTTGGCGAGGTCATCGATATAGCGCGAGGAGTGCACGTAGCGGATGTAAGGCCGGATGGCCATCAGCACCTTCGCCGCCGCCTGAAGATCGGCGGGCGACTGGCTATTGGGATTCCGCCCGAGGTACAGCAGCACCGTGGCGAGGACCTCCGTGGGCGCATCGATCATCGAAACGCCGCAGTCCTTGAATCTCGAGATCACTGCCGGATCGAAGAATATGCGCCAGCTGTCCACCGGCGCATTCGCCATGCGCTGCCGCACCATGGCGACGTTGTAGCCCGGCCCCGAGGTGATCCACATGTAGTCGACGGCGTACCGGTTGCCGGGATCGTAAAGGGCGGTGGCCCGGGCCACGCGCGGATCGACGTTCCTCAAATTGGGCAGCAGCGCCTTGTCGAGCTTGCGGTAGACGCCGGCCTCGATCTGCCGCTCGAGAAACGGCCCCGAGGGCACCACCACGTCGTAACCCGTGTATCCCGCGAGCAGTCGCGTCTCGAGCGCCTCATTCGAGTCGAACACGTCGTAGTTGACGTGAATGCCGTATGCCTTCTCGAAATCGGTGATCACCGCGGGGTCGATGTAATCGGACCAGTTGTCGACGTTGACGACCTTCTCGGAGGCCGCCGAGCCCGAGCAGCCCGCAAGCGGCATCGAGGCTGCGAGCGCCGCGGCGACGAGCACGAGGGCGGCGCCCGCACGCGAGGCACGCTCCTTGAGCTCGGACCCCTTCGTAGGAGCGGCCCTCAAACGTTGAGCAGCAGGTGCTCGCGCTCCCAGGAGCTGATCACCTGCAGGAAGACCTCGTACTCGGCTTCCTTGACGATCGTGAAGGCGGCAATGAAGGACTCCCCGAGGAGCTTCACGAGCGGCTCGCTCGCACGCAGCTCGCGCAGCGCCTCATCGAGACTGCGCGGCAGGCCGAACGGCAGCTCGTGAGCGCTGCCCGTGATGGGATCCGAGGGTTGAAGCTCCTCGACCATCCCGAGATAGCCGCAGGCGAGCGAAGCGGCAATCGCGATGTAGGGGTTGGCATCGGCGCCCGCCACGCGGTTCTCGACGCGGCGTGCCTCGGGATTGGACATCGGCACGCGCAGCCCCGCCGTGCGATTGTCGTAGCCCCAGTGCATGTTGATGGGCGCCGTCTGGTAGCGGGTCAGCCGCCGATAGGAGTTCACGTTCGGGCAGAAGAGCGCCATCGCGGCCGGCAGATACTTCTGCAGCCCTGCGATGTGCGAGAAGAAAAGCGGCGTTGGGGTCCCATCCGGACTCGAGAAGATGTTCTTGCGGCTCTTGCGCTCGACGATGCTCTGATGGATGTGCATGGCGCTGCCGGGCTCCTTGGCATGCGGCTTGGCCATGAACGTCGCGTACATCTTGTGCCGCATCGCCGCCTCCCGGGCGGTGCGCTTGAAGAGGAACGCCTGATCGGCAAGATCGAGCGGGTGGCCATGAATCAGATTGATCTCCATCTGCGCCGGTCCGTCCTCGTGGATCAGCGTGTCGATCTCGATCTCCTCGTCCTCGCAGAACTGATAGATGTCATCGAACAGCGGATCGAACTCGTTGACCGCCGCGATGCTGTAGGACTGGCGGCCGGGCTCCGCGCGCCCCGAGCGGCCGATCGGGGGCTTCAAGGGATAGTCGGCATCGGTATTGGGCTCGACGAGATAGAACTCGAGCTCGGGAGCCACGACCGGCTCCCAGCCCCGCTGCGCGTACAGCTCGATCACGTTGCGCAGCACGTGGCGCGGGGCCATCGTGACGCGCCGTCCGTCGGAATAGAAGCAATCGTGAATGACCTGTGCCGTGGGCTCGGCCGCCCACGGCACGCGCCGCACGGTCTTCGCATCGGCCTTCAGAACGATATCGATCTCCGCCGGACTCATCGCATCGCCGGTCTCGGGCGGGTAATCCCCGGTGACGGTCTGCAGGAAGATGCTTTCGGGCAGTCGCATGCCTTCATCATCCGCGAACTTCTCGGCCGGCATGATCTTGCCGCGCGCGATGCCGGCCATGTCCGGGATGATGGCCTCCACCTCATCGATGCTGTGATCGCGGAAAAATTGCTGGATGTCACTCGGCATGGTGCACCTGACCCCCGGCGTGCTCGCGGCTCGCAGCCCCGAATGCGGCAAACAGTGCCCGCGAGAAGGAGTTGCTCATCACCTTCCACTCCGGATGCCACTGCACCGCGAGTGCGAAGCGGGCGGCATCCTTGACGCGGAAAGCCTCGACGAGCCCGTCCGGCGCGCGCGCCTCGACGGCGAGCCGGCTCCCGAGCCGCTCGACGCCCTGGGAGTGGAGCGAGTTGACCTGCACGCGGTCCGCTCCGGCCAGGCGCCGCAGCACACCGTCCGGCTCCAGGCTCACCTCGTGCGCCGGACCGTATTGCTCATCGAGCGTTCGGGACTCGTCGTCCCGGTGGTCGAGCATGCCGGCGAGCTCATGCACTCTCTGGTGCAGGGTGCCGCCGAAGGCGACGTTCATCTCCTGGAATCCGCGGCAGATCCCCAGAACCGGCACCCCGCTCGCCACCGCCCGCGGAATGAGCGGCAGCGTCGTGGCGTCGCGCTGCGGATCGTGGAGCGTTCCGGTGCTCGAGGCGGGACCGCGGTAATGGTGCGGCTCGACGTTCGAGGGGCTTCCGGTAAAAAGAATGCCATCCACGTGCTCGAGCACCGCATCGATATCGAGTGCCTCGCCGAGCGAGGGGATCAGGAGCGCAATGGCGTCCGCGGCCTCGACGACCGCACGGATGTACTTCTCCCCCACCGCGTGGAAGGGGTGATGACCGATCATGCGCCGATCGGCGGGCAGCCCGATCACGGGGCGGCGATGCCTCATGGTGTAGAAATTCCCAGGCGCCGGCTCCTCCTTGAGCGCCCCAGACTTCCGAGGTGGATGATCGCTATTAGACCACAGGCCAGGGGCCACAGCTCAGCCCCCCGTAAGCTCACGGAGTGCGCAAAATCCCGTCGTTTCGTGCGATGATTGGCGAAGATTCATGCAATAGACCACATTTTCGCCCTCGATGCCCTTCGCCCGCCGCAGCAGCTCGTACTACCAGGCGACCGCCACCCCCGCCCCGCGCCGCGCGGAGCTCGATGGCGCGGTCGAGTGCGACATCTGCGTGGTCGGTGGGGGGATCGCCGGCTGCTCGACCGCACTGCACCTCGCCGAGCGCGGCTATCGGGTGGTCCTGCTCGAGGCGCATCGAATCGGCTGGGGCGCCTCGGGGCGCAGCGGCGGGCAGGCGCTTCCCGGGACCGCAGCCGGGCAAGCCAAGCTCGAACGGCTGATCGGCCCGAGCGCGGCGCAGGCGGTCTGGGACATCTCCGTCGAGGGGCTCGAGCTCATCCGTGCGCTCATCGCGCGCTACGGCATCGCGTGCGACTGGGTGAGCGGGCACCTGCAGGTTGCCATCACCGCGCGCCACGTGCGGGAGCTGCGCGAGCAGCTCGAGGAGTATCAGGAGCGATACGGCTACCGCAGCCTTCGCTACCTCCCCCGCGAGGAGCTGCGCGCGCTGCTCGCAACGCGACGCTACCTCGCAGCGCTCGAGGATACGAGCGCCGGACATTTGCACCCGCTCAACTACACGCTCGGCCTGGCCGCGGCGGCCGGGCGGCTCGGCGCACGCATCTTCGAGCGCACCCGAGCGCTCGGTTTCACGGGAATGAGCAACCTCATGGTGCGCACCGCGCGAGGCGCGGTGCACTGCCGGCATCTCGCGCTGTGCGGCAATGCGCATCTCGGCAGAACCGCGCCGGTTCTGAGGACGCGGATCCTGCCGGTCGGCTCGTGCATGATCGCGACGGCTCCGCTCGGAGCCGAACGCGCCAGAGGACTCATCGCGAACAATGCCGCCGTCGCGGACATGAACTGGGTGCTCGACTATTTTCGCTTGACCGCCGATCACCGGCTGCTCTTCGGCGGCCGCGTGACCTACTCCGGGTTCGACCCCTCACGCATCGCCGCAACGACACGCCGGCGGCTGCTCAAGGTCTTTCCGCAGCTCGCGGACGTTCCGATCGAGCATGCCTGGGGCGGCTATCTCGACATCACCGCGAATCGCGCGCCGAATTTCGGGCGCCTCGCGCCGAACGTGTACTTCCTGCAGGGTTTCTCCGGTCACGGCATCGCCCTGGCGGGCATCGCGGGCAAGCTGATCGCGGAGACCGTCGCGGGTCACGCGGAGCGATTCGACGTCTTCGCGCGCATTCCACATCGGGATTTCCCCGGCGGGCGGCTGCTGCGCCGCCCGGCCCTCGTGCTCGCGATGCTCTACTTTCGGCTGAGAGATCTGCTCGGTTGAGAGATGCAGGGCCGCACGCGCACCTCGAAACAGCGGTGAATGCGCGGGTTGCGCCCGAAGTCGAGCGGGATGGTCGCGCGGCTGAGATCGCGCACGGCGTAGCGCTCGAGGAGCGAGGGCTCGAGGTGAAAGCGCTGCGCGTGCGTTGCAAACAAGAGCATTCCTTCCGGCGCGAGCAGCCGCGCGCACGCCTCGATGAGCTCGGCGTGGTCGCGCTCGATATCGAGCACTCCGCGCATCCGCTTGGAGTTGGAGAAGGTCGGCGGGTCGAGAAAGACGAGATCGTACGCCTCGCGACTGCGCCCGCTCTCCCGCAGCCACTCCCGGCAATCGGCCTGCACCAGCGCGTGCTGCGGCCCGTCGAGCCCGTTTGCGAGGAGGTTGGCTCGCGTCCATTCGAGATAGGTGCGCGACAGGTCGACCGAGGTGGTGGTGCGGGCCCCACCGGCTGCCGCGTACACCGTCGCGGTGCCGGTGTAGGCAAAAAGATTCAAGAAGCGCTTCCCCCGCGCCTCGCCCCGCAGGCGCGCACGAGTCAGCCGCTGATCGAGAAACAGTCCGGTATCGAGATAGTCCTCGAGGTTCACGCGGAATTTGAGACCACCCTCCGCGATCAAATGGAAGCGAGCGCGCTCACCGAGCTTGCGGTACTGCGCCCCTGGCCGCGTGCGGCGCCGCGTTCTCACGCGAATTCGATCGGCAGTGATCCCCATCGCCTCCGGAAGCGTCGCGAGCACCTCGCCACGGCGCTTGCGAGCGGCCTCGGGCGCAATGCCGGCGGGCGGGGCGTATTCCTGCACGTAGAGCCAGAGGTGCTCCGGCGCGAGCGTGCGGTACACGTCGATCGCAAAGGCGTACTCGGGCATGTCCGCATCGTAGAGGCGGTAGCAGGAGATGCCCTCGCGCTCGGCCCAGCTGCGCAGCCGCCGGAGGTTCTTCGCCAGGCGATTGGCGAACATCCGCGCACCGGGACTCTGCGCAAGGCTCGCGCCGGATCGGGGCCGGCCCATGCGACCGGGCTCGCGCAGGCTTTCCTCCTGCACCTCGAGGCGCAACAGGCGGCATTCGATGGCGCCGTTCCACAGCGTGTGGGTGCGATGGGCACGAATGCCGAGCTCCATCCCGAGCGCGGGCGCGCCGGTCAGCACGGCGGCCTGCCAGCCGCGGAAGCGCTCGCGAAGCACCGGACCGAGCTCGCGATAAAGCGCGCGCACGGCATCCGGATCGGCGAGGCGGATGCCGTACGGAGGATTGGTGGCGAGCAGCCCAGGCGTTGCGGGCGCGAGCGGCCGCGCCTCGCCGAGCGGTGCCGTCGCGAAACTCACGAGAGTGCCGACACCGGCCCGCTCGGCATTCACTCGTGCGCGCTCGATCGCCCGCCGATCACGGTCCTGCCCCCGCAGCACCGCGGGCCGGCCAGAAGACGGATCGGCACCGCGAGCGCTGTCCGCGGCGCGCCGGACACGCGCCTGCGCCGCAGCGCGCACGGCGCCCCAGAGCACGGGATCGTGACCGCGCCAGCCGAGAAAGCCGAAATACGTGCGCTGCAGCGCCGGCGCGATGCCCGCTGCGATGAGCGCTGCTTCGATCACGAGCGTGCCGGAGCCGCACAGCGGATCGAGAAACTCGGCGCCGCTGCAAGCGAGCTCGTCCCAGCCGGCGCGCAGCAGCATCCCCGCCGCAACGTTTTCCTTGAGCGGGGCGGCGCCGGATCCCACGCGGTACCCGCGCCGGTGCAGACTCTCACCCGCGAGATCGAGCCCCAGAGTGATACGCGTCCCGCTGGCGTGCGCGTGGATGCGCACGCTCGGGCGCTCGCGCGCCACCGTGGGCCTGAATCCGGCACGCGCGCGCAGCTGATCGCAAATGGCGTCTTTGAGCTTGAGCGCTCCGAAATGGGTGTGCGTGATCGCGGGGTGGCGCCCCGTGAATTCACACGCGAGCGTCGCTCCCGGGGCGATGTGCTCCGACCAGTCGAAAGCGCGCGCCCCGTCGTAGAACTCTTGCGCATCGCGGGCCTCGAAACGGACCAGCTCGAGGAGCACGCGATTCGCGATGCGTGACTCGAGACAGGTGCGATAGGCCACCTCGAGCGTGCCGTGAAAGGCGACGTCGGTTGCGTGCTCGCGCACCTCGCGTGCGCCGAGCGCGCGCAACTCGCAGCCGAGCAGATCGGCGAGCCCGCGCGGGCAGCTCGCAGCAAACTTGAGATCGGGGCTCGAGGAGTCGGCCGGGTTCACGCAGCTGGCATTCTAGCGGTAGCCAACCCGGGCGCCGTTCCTTATCATTCCCGCAAAGCGAGCCGCACATGACGAATGCACAAGCCCTGGATGCCTTCTGGATGCCGTTCACGGCCAATCGCCAGTTCAAATCGAACCCGCGCGTGCTGGCCAAAGCCTCGGGCATGTATTACTGGACCTCCGACGGGCGGCAGATTCTCGATGCGGTCGCAGGGCTGTGGTGCGTCAATGCGGGGCACGGCCGGCGTGAGATCGTTGAGGCCGTGGCGCGGCAGCTCGAGACGCTCGACTATGCTCCGCCCTTTCAAATGGGACATCCCGGAGCCTTCGAGCTCGCCAACCGGCTGAAGGAGATCGCCCCTGCGGGACTCGATCACGTGTTCTTCGGCAATTCGGGCTCCGAGGCCGTCGATACCGCGCTCAAGATCGCGGTCGGCTATCACCGCGTGCGCGGCGAGGCGTCGCGAACGCGTCTCATCGGCCGGGAGCGCGCCTACAACGGAGTCGGATTCGGGGGCATCTCCGTCGGGGGCATCGCACCCAACCGCAAGATGTGGTCCGGCGTCCTCATCCCGGGGGTCGATCACCTGCCGCACACGCACGATCTTGCGCGTAATGCTTTCTCGCGCGGCCAGCCGGCGCACGGCGCGCAGCTCGCCGAGGAGCTCGA
>JASHUC010000073.1 GCA_030040235.1 Gammaproteobacteria bacterium
AGCTGCCCGCTTGATGCGCCGCAAGTTGTGCGCGCAGCTGTGCGAGCTCGGCGTTCTGCAGATCGATGCGCCGGTGGGCCTCCCCGAGCTCGGACTGGAGCTGCGACACCTCGCCCTGCAGGGCCTTATCGCCCGAGCCCTTCCCGGATCCGCCGGCGCCGGGCGCCGAGTTCGCCTCGCTCGGGGCGACCAGACGCAACTGTCCCGGCTGCTCTCCCGAGGCGGCGCGCTGGCTCGCTTGCCCGCGCCAGGCGACGTACTGTCGATGAACCTCCGCGGATGCCTCCGTCGGTGAGACGGCATCGACCGCGGCGGGGCTCGGCAGGCGCAGCACCGCACCCGCACGCAACCAGTTCATATTGCGGTCGAAGGCGCCGGGATTGGCCTGATAGGTGGCGACCATCCAGCGCTGCTCATTCGTGCGAGCCGTTCCGCCGAAGCGCGCCGCAATGCGAGAGAGGGTGTCGCCGCGATGTACGGCGTAGGACTCGGCGGATGCCCCGCCGGTGTCCGCATCGCTGCCCGATGCGCTCGCGGCGGCGGCCGGACCGTTCGCCGGAGTAGCGGCGCTTGGGCTCGCGGCCGCACCGGTAGCTGCTGTGGTGCTCGCAGCCGGCCCTTGCGAGGTGCTCGGTTGCTCAGTGCTGCGCTCGATGGCGCCCTGATGCGCTTCGCCGCCCGTAACCGGTGCCGCGACCGCATGCGCGACCTGCCCCTGATTGGGCGTGTACAGCGGCGGGTCGAGCAGCACGTCGTACTCGTGGATGAGCCGGCCTCGATCCCAGTCGACCTCGACGAGCAGCGTGATGAAGGGTTCGGTAATCGCCTGAGTGGACTGCAGCTTGATCACGTCCCGGCCATCGGGCGTGTGTTCGGCGTGCAGCGTGACGTTGGACAGCGCCTCGGACCAATCGAGACCATGCTGCGCGAACATCTCCCGCGATGCGATCTGGGGCTTGAGGCTCGCGAGATCCTCGGGGGTTGCGCCAATCAGCTCGATCTCGGCATTGAGCGGCGCATCGAGCGTGGACAGAAGATGGATGTCTCCGAGTCCGAGGGCGAACGCCGCGGAAGGACCGGCAGCGAGCCCAAGGAGTGCCCAGCGAACGGACTTGGCAACCATCACGACACCCCAACCTGATTTGGTTGTCCAAAAATCTTTGTCAAAACAGTCCCTTATATAGCAGTTCGCCCATCCGCGCCATGGACGGCAATATAACTTATAAACGTTTGCGACCCAACTCGCGCGACCCCGGACGACCCCCCGGTGCCTGAGATCGCGCTCTGAAGAGCGGGATCGACCCACTCCGGCGCGCGCTCCGCAACATATCTTCACGCATCCGCCGGACATAAACTGTGTCGCGGTTCGCTGCCTGTACGCTGATTCCCCTGCGAAAAGCGTGGCCGCACGCCACGCCGATTGTGACGGCGTGCGCAGTCGCGGCGCTCGGCAACTTCGCCGCGATCGTCCTTACCGGGTGATGACCGGGGTTGCCGGGCTCACATCGGCGTTCTGCCCCCGGTGCCGTAGATAGTGGTCCATGAGCACCAGGGCCAGCATCGCCTCGGCGATCGGCACCGCCCGCAAACCGACGCAGGGGTCGTGCCGTCCCGTCGTCACGATCTCGGCAGCGTGCCCTTCGACATCGACGGTGTTGCCGGGCACCTGGATGCTCGAGGTGGGCTTGAGCGACAGGTGCGCGATGACATCCTGGCCCGAGGAGATTCCCCCGAGCACTCCTCCCGAGTGATTGCTCGTAAACCCCTGCGGCGTGAGCTCGTCGCGATGCTCGCTCCCTCTCTGCTCGACGGCCCGCGCGCCAGCGCCGATCTCGACGGCCTTGACCGCGTTGATGCTCATCAGGGCATGTGCGATGTCCGCATCGAGCCGGTCGAAGACGGGCTCGCCGAGTCCCGGCGGCACGCCCGTCGCGACGACCGTGATCCGCGCGCCAATCGAGTCGCCCTCGCTGCGGATCTTCCAGATGAGCGCCTCGAGGTCCGGTACTCGCGCCGGATCCGGACAGAAGAAGGGATTCTGGTATGCGAATGCCGGATCGACCGGCGCGAGATGCAGACTCCCCACCTGGCTCAGATAGCCGTGAATGCGCACCCCGAGGCGATGCGCGAGGTATTTGCGCGCGATCGCACCCGCCGCCACGCGCATGACCGTCTCGCGCGCGGAAGAGCGTCCTCCACCGCGGTAGTCGCGCGTGCCGTACTTCTGCTGGTAGGTGTAGTCGGCATGCCCCGGGCGGAAGCGGTCTTTGATCTTGTCGTAATCCCGGGAGCGCGCATCGGTGTTCTCGATCAGAATACCGATCGGAGTTCCGGTGGTTGCGCCCTCGAAGACTCCGGAGAGGATGCGGACCCGATCGGCTTCGCGGCGCTGGCTCACGAAGTGCGATGTGCCGGTGCGCCGCCGGTCGACATCGGCCTGCAGGTCGGCCTCCGCGAGCGCCAGCCCGGGAGGGCAGCCGTCGACGATGCAACCCATCGCCGGGCCGTGACTCTCGCCGAAGGTCGTCACCGTGAAGAGCTTGCCGATCGTGTTTCCGGACATGCCGCAATCACCGCTGCGTGAGGCGCTCGCGCGCGAGCTGCTCCGCGGTCAACAGAAAGACCCCACCGCCGCCGCGCTCGAATTGCAGCCAGGTGAACGGCGTGCGCGGAAAGGCACGCCGCACCGCCCGCTCGGTATTGCCCACCTCGACGACCAGAATGCCGCGCGAGCGCAGGTGCCTGCCCGCGTGGCGCAGAATGATACGTACCGAATCGAGACCCTCGCGCCCCGCGGCGAGCGCGAGCTCGGGTTCGTGGGCATATTCCGGCGGCAGCCCCTCGAGCTCGCGTGTGCCCACATAGGGCGGATTGCTCACGATGATATCGTAGCGCTCGCCGGCAAGCGCGCCGAAATGGTCCGAAAGCAGCAGTCGCACGCGGCGGCCGAGGCGGTGCCGGCGTACGTTGATCGCGGCCACGGCGAGCGCCTCCTCCGAGAGGTCCGTCGCGTCCACCCGCGCACGCGCGAAGGCCTTCGCGCACGCCAGGGCGATGCAGCCGCTGCCGGTGCCGAGATCGAGCACGCGGCGCACTCTTGCGGGCTCGATCCACGGTGCGAAGCGCCGCTCGATGAGCTCGGCGATGGGCGAGCGCGGCACGATCACACGCCGATCGACGCTGAGCTCGAGCCCCGCAAACCAGCTCCGTCCAGTGAGGTAGACCGCCGGGATGCGCTGCTCGATGCGCTGCTCGATGAGCGCCCGAGCGCGCTCGGCGGCGCGTGCGCCGATCCGCCGCCGGTACAACTTCTCGGTGGGAAGAGGCGGCAGCGCGAGAGCATGCAGAACGAGCGCAGCCGATTCGTCCCAGGGATTGTCGGTGCCATGGCCGAAATGCACCCGCGCGCGCGCCAGCCGGCGGGCGCCGTCGGCGATCAGCTCGCGCACCCGGCGCGCTCGGGCAACGCGCGCCGGTCTCGAGCCGCGGCGCGCGGGTCTCGCGGCCTTCTTGTGGGATAATTTCCCCATGCCCGTGCGTTCCTCCTGGCTCGTGCTGTCCCTCATCGCACTCTGCGCGGCGCTCGCAGGCGCTCGGCTCGCAGCCGGGCTCGACCATGCCCATGCTCCGCAGCTTGTGAGCGGCACCTGGCTGCCGCAGCCCCGCACCGTCGGAGCGGTCTCGCTCATCGACCAGAGCGGGGCGCCCTTCACGGCGGCCGACCTGCGTGGGGCTCCTTCGCTCATGTACTTCGGATTCACGAACTGTCCCGACGTTTGCCCCATGACGCTCGCGACGCTCGCGCAGGTCGAGCGCTCGGGTGTCCTCGCGCACCTGCGCGTGATCTTCGTCACGGTCGATCCGGCACGCGACGGGCCGGCGGTGCTGTCCCCCTACGTGCATGCCTTCGATCCGCGCTTCATCGGGCTGACGGGATCGCAACGGGCAATCGGTGAGCTCGCCTCGCGGCTCGGGGTCGCGTACGAGCGGGTGAATCTGCCGGGGGGAGACTACACGATCGATCATTCTCCCGTCGCATTTCTGCTCGACGGGGCAGGCCGTGTGGTCGCCGTGTTCACCGCGCCGGTCGATGCCGCGCACCTCTCGCAGGACCTGCGCCGGGCGGCGCCGTATCTCGGTTCATGAGGCAGAGCTCACCGCCCGCATCCGGGGCGCAAGCCGGCCATGAACCCCGCTCGAGCCTCGGCTCGCGAGCACTCATCGTGGTGCAGCGCGCCCTGCCGCAGCACGCGCTCTCGCGTGCCATGCATCGCATCGCGCGCAGCCGCTCGCGGCTCGTCAGGAACGCGCTCATCGGAACCTTCGTGCGCGGATTTCGGCCCGAGATGGACGGCGCGTGCGAGCCGGACCCGCTGCGCTATGAGACCTTCAACGCGTTCTTCACCCGCCCGCTTCGGCCGGAAGTGCGCCCCATCGATCCAGACCCCCGTGCGGTCGTCTCGCCGGTGGACGGCCTCGTCAGCCAGATCGGATACCTCGACGGGCTCGCCATGCTGCAAGCGAAGGGCAGAACCTACGGGCTCGATGCGCTCCTCCCGGGCCACCGCCGGTGGATCGAGCGCTTCACCGGAGGGGCCTTTGCAACGCTCTATCTCGCGCCGCGCAACTATCACCGGGTGCATATGCCCCTCGGCGGGGAATTGCGTGCCGCGTGGTACGCGCCCGGACGCCTTTACAGCGTCAATGCGGCCACCACGCGCGCGATACCGGGGCTATTCACGCTGAACGAGCGCGTGACCTGCGCGTTCGAGAGCCAGGACGGCCTGTCGTTCGCGCTGGTTCTCGTGGGCGCGCTTCTCGTCGGCAGCATCGCCACGCGCTGGCATGGTGATGTGACGCCGCGCAGCCCGCGCGCGGCACTCGAGCTGCCCGTACCGGACCCGGCTCGACCGCTCGCGAAGGGCGCGGAGATGGGCCGATTCAACATGGGCTCGACGGTCATTGTGCTTTTTCCGCCCGGCAGGCTCACCTGGCGCGAGGAGCTCGCACCCGGCGGCGTCGTCCGGATGGGTCAACGGCTCGCGCTGCTCGGGGGCACATGAGCCCCGAGGACTGGCGCCCGTCGGCGAGCCTCGAGGTGCTCGAGCGGCGCGCGGCGTTGCTCGCGCGGGCGCGGGCGTTCTTTGCCGCCCGGGATGTTCTCGAAGTGGAAACCCCGCTGCTCGTGAATGCCGCGGTCACCGACGTGCATATTCACTCGGCGCGGGCCGAGCTCGATTTTTCCCGGTCGTACTTCCTGCACACCTCGCCCGAGTACGCAATGAAGCGTCTGCTCTGCGCCGGTGCGCGCGACATTTTTCAGATCTGCCGCGTGGTGCGCGGCTTCGAGCGCAGCCGCCTTCACAACCCCGAGTTCACTCTGATCGAGTGGTACCGCCTCGGCTTTTCGCTCGAGCGCCTCATGAGCGAGGTCGAAGCGCTCGTGCGCGAGCTGCTCGGCGCGGCCGAGCCGCCGCGGCCGGCAGAGCGGATCACCTACCGGGACGCGTTCCGGCGCGAGCTGGGACTCGATCCGCTCGCCGCCGGGCCCGAAGAGCTCGAGCGCTTGACGCGCACGCTCGGCTACCGGCCGCCCTCGTCGGCCGACCCGGCCTCGAGCGGACCGCGCGCGCAGGCCACCGGGCGTGACACCCAGCTCGAGCTTCTGATGGGAGCGCTCGTCGGCCCCAAGCTCGGCCGCGGCGGCCTCACGTTCGTCCACCACTACCCGGCCTCGCAGGCCGCGCTCGCCCGGCTCGATCCCGGCGATCCGGCGGTGGCGCTGCGGTTCGAGCTGTACGGCGAGGGTATCGAGCTCGCGAACGGCTTCGAGGAGCTCGCCTCGGCTGTCGAGCAGCGTGCGCGCTTCGTGCGCGATATCGAGGAGCGCAGCCGATGCGCACTGCCGGTGTCGGCGCTCGATGAGCGGTTGCTCGCCGCCCTGACGGCGGGACTCCCCGATTGCGCGGGCGTCGCGCTGGGCTTCGATCGGGTGGTCATGCTCGCGCTCGGCGCACAGCACATCGACGAGGTGCTCGCGTTCCCGACTGCGCGCGCCTGACTACGGCATCACTGCTTCGCGCGCGAGATGTACTCCCCGGTCCGAGTATCGATGCGGATGAACTCGCCCTCGTTGATGAAGAGCGGCACGCGTACCACGGCACCCGTTTCGACCTTCGCCGGCTTCTGGCCGCCCGTTGCGGTGTCACCGCGCAAGCCCGGATCGGTCTCGACCACCTTGAGCTCGATGTGGGGCGGAGGCATCACCACGAGCGGCACGTTGTTGAAGAGCGTGACGATGCAGACCGTGCCGTCCTTCAGCCAAACCGCACCATCGCCGACCGCCGCCTTGCCGGCGGTGTACTGTTCGAACGTGTCGGGCACCATGAAGTGCCAGAAGTCACCGTCCTGGTAAAGGTACTGCATGTCCATCTCGACCACGTCGGCACTCTCGACCGAGTCGCCGGACTTGAAGGTACGTTCGATGGTGCGACCGGTCTTGAGGTTTCGGACCTTCACCCGATTGAACGCCTGACCCTTGCCGGGCTTGACCATCTCGTTCTCGACGATGGTGTATGGATCCCCGTCGAGCAGGATCTTGACGCCGGCGCGAAACTCGTTCGTGCTGATACTTGCCATTTCAATCTCACCGAGAGGCCCGCACAATGTTACTGGCATCGAATCGCGCCTGCCAGCGGCGCGCAGTCCCCCTCTGGCAGCAGGAAATGGCGGCTGCGATCGCCAGCCCGCGCGAGCTCATCGAGGCGCTCGGCCTCGATCGAGACATGGCCGCCGCCGCGCAGGCGGCCGCGCAGAGCTTTCGCCTGCGGGTGCCGTGGAGCTACGTACGACGCATGCGGCGCGGAGATCCGGCCGATCCGCTCCTGCGGCAGGTGTTGCCCGTCGAGGCGGAGACCGCAAGACGCCCCGGGTTCCGCTCCGATCCGCTCGAGGAGCGCCGCGCGCTGCGCGCCCCGGGTCTGCTGCAGAAGTACCGTGGCCGCGCGCTGCTCATCACGACCTCGGCTTGCGCGGTGCATTGCCGGTATTGTTTCCGCAGGGAGTTTCCCTACTCCGGCCAGGTCGACGCTCCGCGCTGGGCAGAGGCGCTCGCGTCCATCGGGCGCGACGCGTCGATCGAGGAGGTGATCCTGAGCGGGGGAGATCCGCTCTCGCTCAGCGATGCGCGGCTGAGCTCGCTCACGCACTCGCTTGCAGCCATCCCGCACGTGCGCAGGCTCCGCGTGCACACCCGGCTGCCCGTCGTGCTCCCCTCGCGGGTCGATCCGGGGCTCGTGAACTGGCTCGCGCGACTCAAGTGGCCGCTGGTCATCGTGCTGCACGCCAACCACGCGAACGAGATCGACGCCGAGGTGCGTAGCGCGTGCGCCACGTTGCGCTCGGCCGGGGCGACGCTCCTCAACCAATCGGTGCTGCTGCGCGGTGTGAACGACGATCCGGCAACGCTCGCCGAGCTTTCCGTGCGGCTGTTCGATGCCGGCGTGCTGCCCTATTACCTGCATGTTCTCGATCGAGTGCGCGGCACGGCCCACTTCGAGGTTCCGCAGCAGCGCGCGCGGCACATCGCGGGCGAGCTCGCCGCGAGCTTGCCGGGCTACCTCGTGCCCCGCCTCGTGCGCGAGCGCGCCGGAGCCCCGGCGAAGGTGCCCCTCTCGCCCCGGCTGCCGGCTCATTTTTAATCCTGGATCGGGCGGCGGTGCAGGCATCGCGCCCGGTGCGCGCGTGCGAGTGTGAGAGGCTTCGCACGTTCGGCAGCACGAAGGGGCTATGATCGCGCGCGCGTGGGGGCTCTGCTTTCTTACCCGTCTGCCCGAGAGCCCCGCCTCCTTGCGAAGGAGTTTGCGCTTGTCCGAGCAGAACGCCGTCCCACTCATCGTGCTGAGCGCCTCGCGGGATCCGGCGGAGGTGGTGAATAGCATCCTGCGCCGAGCGGGCCACCCCGTGCACTGCACGTGGATTCCGGCCCTGCCCGACCTCGGCGATGCGCTCACGCAGATCAACCCCGAGCTGCTGCTCGTTGCAGAGCAGGACGAGGAGAAGCTCGCGATGATCGCCGGCATCCGCGACCAGATCGCACCCGCAGTGCCGCTCATCGTGATCGCCGAGGTGGTGGACGAGACCCGCATGGCGCTTGCGATGCAGCACGGCGCGCGCGACATGGTCACCCTCGCGAGCCCCGCGCGCCTGCAGGCGGTGATGGGCCGCGAGCTCAAGGCCCACCGTCTGGAGCGGGCGCTCAACAGCACGCTCAAATCGGCGCGCGATGCGCGCCGGCAGCTCGAGTCGGTTCTACAGCAGTCCGCCGATGCCATCGCGCAGGTCCAGGAAGGCATCGTGGTCGATGCGAACTCGGCCTGGCTCGAGCTGTTCGGCTTCGAGCGCAGCGCGATCGTCGGCCAGCCGATCATGGACGTCTTCGATGAGTCCACGCACGCCGCTCTCAAAGGCGCCCTCGCCGCCTGCCTTCAGGGACGATGGAGCGATCACACGCTGAGCGCGAACGGCTACTTCGGCGACGGCTCGCGCCGCACGATTGCACTCGCCCTCACCCTCGGCGAGCACGAAGGCGAGCCCTGCGTGAGGCTCACCGTTCCGGCCAACCAGCACGATGAGAGCAAGCTCGCGCAGGAGCTCGAGGACGCCGTCAAGCGCGATCCTGCGACCGGTATGCTCTACCGCCAGCCGCTGCTCGAGGCGGTGCGGGAGAGGCTCGCGACTCCGGCGCCCGGAGGCGTGCGCTACGTCGCGCTCATAAAGCCCGACAAGTTCTCGACCATCGAGCGTGAGGTGGGCATCGGCGCGAGCGAGGAGGTGCTCGTCGAGCTCGCGAAGCTGCTCAACGCGCAGCTGAGTCCCAAGGATCTCGCGGGACGGCTCGGGGGCGTCGCGTTCCTCGCGCTGCTCGAGCGCGGCAATGCGCACGATGTGGAGGTCTGGAGCGAGGAGCTCATCGCCCGCGCCGGCAAGCTGGTCCTCAATGTCGGCGGGCGCTCCTTCTCCCTCACCTGCTCGGTGGGACTCAGCGTGGTGCCGCCCGGAGCTTCCAGCCCCGAGGCCCCGATTGCGGATGCCATCGAGTCCTGCCGCAAGGCCCGCGGGCGTGGCGGCAACCAGGTGGCGACCTCCCACCGCGCCGACGAGGACGTACGGGTACAGTCCTACGATGCGATCTGGGTGAAGCACATCAAGGCCGCGCTGATGGAAAATCGCTTCCGTCTGGTGCAGCAGCCGGTCGCGAGCCTGCATGGCGCCGACCCGGGCATGACCGATGTGCTGGTCCGCATGCTCGATATGAATGGCAAGGAGGTGCTGCCCGGGGAATTCATGCCCGCCGCCGAGCGCAACGACCTGCTGAAGAATATCGACCGCTGGGTCGTCGGCGCCTCGCTGTCCTTCGCCGCGCAGCGCAAGCCCGGGTGCCTCTTCGTGCGGCTCTCGAAGGACACCCTGCGGGACTCCTCATTCCTCGGTTGGCTCGACAATCAGGTGCGCGCCTCGCGCGCCGAGCCCGTGCGGCTGTGCTTTCAGGTGCCCGAGGACCTGGCTGAGGGCCAGCTATCGGCGTTCCAGTCGCTCGCCGGAACGCTGCACGAGCGCGGCTTTCGCTGCGCGCTCGAGCGCTTCGGCTTGGGACGCGATCCGGTCGCGCTGCTCGGCGCGGCGCCGTTGCACTTCGTGAAGATCGACGGCGCGCTCGTACAGAGCCTGACACGCGACCCGGAGCTGCAGCAGCGCGTGCGCAGGATGGTCGAGGAGGCCAAGCGGCGCAAGATCGAGACGATCGCCGAGCGTGTCGAGGATGCCAACACCATGGCGGTGCTGTGGCAGGTCGGCGTGCAATACATCCAGGGCTACTTCGTCCACACGCCGGAAGAGGTCGTGCTGCGCGCCGAGGCTTGAGGTTCCGGCGCGATACCCCTTTCAGGCGCTCAACTGCCAGTCGCGTTCGCGCCACCAGCGCAGGATCCGCCCCTCGAGCGCCGGCGCATCGAGTCCCGCCGCGTTGATGCAGTCCTCGCGCGACCCATGCTCGATGAAGCGGTCCGGGATGCCGAGCTGGAGCATCGGCAGGCACACGCGTGCCGTCGCGAGACACTCGGCAACCGCGCTGCCGGCACCGCCCGACACCATGTTCTCCTCGATCGTGACAATCGCCCGATGACGCCCGGCGATCGCGAGCACCGTCGCCGCGTCGATCGGCTTGATGAAGCGCATGTTGACGAGCGTCATGTCGTGGCGCTCGGCGATGAGCTGCGCCGGGGCGACCATGGTGCCGAAGGCGAGCAGCGCAATGCCGTGATGCCCGGTGCGGCGCACCTCCGCGCGTCCGATCGGCAGCTGGGAGAGCTCGGCGGACACCGGCACACCGGGTCCCTGCCCCCGGGGATAGCGCACCGCGGCGGGCCCTTCGTGGAGCACGGCCGTGTACAGCATCTGACGGCACTCGTTCTCGTCGGCCGGTGCCATCACGACCATGTTCGGCACGCATCGCAGATACGTGAGATCGAAGTTGCCCTGGTGAGTCGCGCCGTCGCCGCCCACGAGTCCGGCCCGGTCGATTGCGAACACGACCGGCAGATTCTGCAGCGCCACATCGTGGATCAGCTGATCGTAGGCGCGCTGCAGGAACGTCGAGTAGATCGCGACGATGGGTCTCAACCCCTCGCAGGCGAGGCCCGCGGCGAGCGTCACGGCGTGCTGCTCGGCGATGGCCACATCGAAGTAGCGCTCGGCAAAGCGCTTGGAGAACTCGACGAGCCCCGACCCCTCGCGCATCGCCGGCGTGATCCCGATGATGCGGGGATCGCGCTCGGCCATGTCGCACAGCCACTGTCCGAAGACCTGAGTGTACGTCGGGCCGGAGGCCTTCTCCTTGTACACCACCCCGGTCGCCGGATCGAACGGTCCGGGTCCATGCCACTTGATGGGATCGGCCTCGGCCGGTGCATAGCCCTTGCCCTTGCGCGTGACCACATGCAGCAGCTGCGGGCCTTTGAGATTGCGCACGTTGCGGAGCGTTGCCACGAGCGCATGAATGTCGTGTCCGTCGATGGGACCGATGTAGTTGAGTCCCATCTCCTCGAAGATCGTCCCGGGCAGCACCATCCCCTTCATGTGCTCCTCGGAGCGCCTCGCAAGCTCCAGAGCGGTCGGCACCCGGCGCAGTACGCGCTTGCCGCCCGCGCGCAGGTTCGAGTACAGCTTTCCCGAGAGCAGCCGGGCGAGATAGTTCGAGAACGCGCCGACCGCCTCGGAGATCGACATGTCGTTATCGTTGAGCACGACCAGCAGATCCGCATCGAGCGAGCCGGCGTGATTGAGCGCCTCGAAAGCCATGCCGGCGCTCATCGCCCCATCGCCCACGATGGCGGCGACGCGCCGTTGAGTTCCGGAGCGCGCCGCGGCGATCGCCATGCCGAGCGCAGCGCTGATCGAGGTGCTCGAGTGTCCCACGCCGAAGGCGTCGTACTCGCTCTCGTGACGGGCGGGAAAGGGAGCGAGTCCGCGCTTGAGCTTGATCGTATGCAGACGGTCGCGCCGCCCCGTGAGGACCTTGTGCGGATAGGCCTGGTGGCCCACGTCCCACACCAGCCTGTCGTGAGGTGTGTTGAAGACGTAATGCAGCGCGATGGTCAGCTCGACCGTGCCGAGTCCGGCGGCGAAGTGTCCGCCGCGGGTGCTCACGCTCTGGATGAGGAACTCCCGCAGCTCGGTTGCAAGCGCGGTGAGTTGCCCCGGCGGCAGGCGCCGCAGATCCGCCGGTGATTCGATCCGGGAGAGCAGCGGAAACTTCTCCATGGGAGCTGCAGAGGCAGGTGTAGGAGGGCTCGCTGGGCTTTCCAATCGTAAGTCCCCTCAGTTCTGCCGGGTGAGCAGCCAGTCGGACAGCAGGCGCAGCGGCTCGGCGCGCTCGCCGAAGGGCTCCAGCGCGGCGAGCGCCTGGGCATGCAGCCGGCGCAGCTGCCCTTCCGAGGCTGCAACGCCGAGGATCGCCGGATAAGTCGGCTTCGCCCGCTCCTGATCGGCGCCGGTCGCCTTGCCGAGCACCGCGGAATCACCGATCACATCGAGCAGATCGTCGCGAATCTGGAACGCAACTCCGATCGCGGCGGCGAATCTTCCGAGGCAATCCGCGAGGCGCGGCTCGAGGGTGGGAGCGCATGCCGCAGCCATCGCCACTGCGGCACGGATCAATGCCCCGGTCTTGCGCGAATGCAGGTCGTCGACCTCGGCGATCGAGAGCCGCTTGCCCTGTACCTCGAGATCGATGGCCTGGCCACCGGCCATCCCGAGGCTGCCGCTCGCCTGCGAAAGCAGCGCGATGAGCCGCAGCCGGATCTCGGGAGCGGCGGGGAGCGCCGGGTCGGTCGCAAGCAGCTCGAAGGCGAGCGGCTGTAGACCATCGCCGACGAGAATGGCCGTCGCCTCATCGTAGGCCTTGTGGCAGGTCGGGCGGCCGCGGCGCAGATCATCGTCATCCATGGCCGGCAGGTCATCGTGCACGAGCGAGTAGGCATGCACCAGCTCAATGGCACAGGCGGCAGCCTCGACGTCGACCTCGCGCAGCCCGAGGGTACGCGCGGTGGCGAACACCAGCGCCGCCCGCACCCGCTTGCCACCCCCGAGCACGCTGTAGCGCATCGCCTCGTGCAAGCGCTTCGGGACGACGTCGGGGCCGGGAAGGCGCTGTGCGAGGGCATGCTCCATGTGAGTGCGCCACGCCTCGAGCTGCGTGCCGAAACTCGCCGCGCCCCGCGGTGGGGCTTCGGTCGCAATTCGACCGCCGGCCGCAGTGCTCACCCGAGCACTCCCTTCGGGCGCGGGGCGCCGCTCACCGCGCCCCGCCGGGGTTATCCGCGGACGGCTCCTCGCTGGGCCGCTCGGCGACTTTCACCGAGCTCACCGGAATTCGCACCGTCTGCACGGGGCCTGCGGCCACATCCGCTCGATAAACGATCGGCAGCTCCGGCGCCATCGGACCGCGCGTGCGCGGGCCGCGTAACGCCACGCTGAGCGCCTTGAGGGGGTGGCTGAACGCATCGTCCACGGCGGTGCCCTCGTATCCGCAATGGGCCATGCAGTTGTTACAGCGCGGGTTGCGCCCGACGCCGTAGCGCTCCCACTCGGTATCCTCGATGAGCGCGCGAAAGCTCGGTGCATACCCCTCATCCGAGAGCAGGTAGCACGGCCGCTGCCAACCGAAGATGTTGTAGGTCGGGTTGCTCCAGGGCGTGCACTGATAGCTCTGGTTGCCCGCGAGGAAATCGAGGAACAGCGCGGAGTGATTGAAGTGCCAGTCCTTCCTGCGCTGCTTGCGCTGCTTGCGGCGCCGGAAGATCTCGCGGAACAGGCGCTTGCTCGCGCTGCGCTCGAGAAAC
>JASHUC010000074.1 GCA_030040235.1 Gammaproteobacteria bacterium
CAGGCTGTTGCTGCAGTTGGTCGGATTCGCCGCCGCGGCCACGCCGCCCATCGACGTGCCGGTTGCGCCTTCACCGGCCGAGGGTGCGCTCATGCCCGTCGCTCCGCCTCCCACGGAGGTGCCCGATGTGGCCGTCGTCCCCTGGCCGGCATAGGTGAGGAAGGTGCCGAGCGCTTGCTCGGTAGTCGTAGGGGTACCCGAGGTCTCGTTGGTCGGGACGCTGGACGGTGCCTCTGAAACTGCAGCGGCCGCGGCCGTGCTGGTGCTCCCGCCCGTTGAGGTGGGCGCCACGATCTGGCTGGTGCCCGGCGAGCCTGGTGTGGTGATGGTCGAGGCGCTGAGCGGCGCACCCGGGGTGGTGAGCGCGCTCACGGTGACGGCCGAGGAGCCGCCGCCGCCGCCGCCGCCGGCCGCGCCCGCAGCGGCGCTGGTCGTGGCGTTGAACGCCGAGGCGCCCGAGGCGTTCCCGGCTGCCGTGGCCGCAAGGCCGCCCGTGGGGACGGCGGCCTGTCCGGTCTCGACGTAGACCTGGTTGAGCGCGGTCGGCTCGCGCGTATCCTGCGGCTCGACATCCATGACGACGTGGTACTGGTTGAGCACCGAGTAGATGGTCGCGACCAGCTCCTGGCCGAAGGCGTCGTAGAGGATGTTGTCGATATTCACCGCGGCGATGCCGAGGCGCGCGGCGGTATCACGATCGATATCGACATACGATTCGAGCCCGTGCTCCTCCTGGTCGGTATCGACGTCCGTCACCGCGGGCTCGAGCTTCATCTGATTGGCGAGCAGCGTCGCCCAGTGCCTGAGCTCATCGATGTTGTCGGCCTGCAGGGTGTACTGATAGTTCGCATTCGCATAGCGCCCGCCGATCTGCATGTCCTGCACGGGATTCATGAAGATCCTGAGGCCGGTCACGCGGTCGAGCTGCGGGCGCAGGCGCGCGATCACCTGCTGGCCGCTCATGTGTGCCGGGCGCTCGGAGCGCGGCTTGAGCGTTGCGAACATGAAAGCCGAGCCCGCGCGCGTGCCGCCGGTGAAGCCGACGACCGTCGCGACGGCGGGATCACGGCGGATGATGTCCACGACCTGCTTGAGCTTCTGCTGCGTCTCCTGGAACGAGATGGACTGGTCGGCCCGGATGCCGCAGTTGATCTGACCGGTGTCCTGCTGAGGGAAGAAGCCCTTGGGAATGATGACCAGGAGGTACACGTTGAGCGCGATGGTCCCGAGCAGCAGTACGATCATCACGGGGCCGTGGTTGAGCGACCAGTCGAGCCCGCGTCCGTAGAGGGCGAGCGTGCGATCGAAGATACTGCGCGTGAAGCGCGCCAGCCGATTCGGAGCGTGCGGGACTCCATCGGGTGCGGGCGGCTTGCCGGGCTTGAGCACGAAGGCGCACATCACCGCGGTCGTCGTCAGGGAGACCGCGAGGGAGATGAGCACGGCGGCCGAGAGCGTCACCGCGAACTCGCGGAACAGCCGCCCCACGATGCCGCCCATGAAGATGAGCGGAATGAAGACGGCCACGAGCGAGATGCTGATGGAGAGCACCGTGAAGCTCACCTCGCGCGTGCCCGCGAGCGCGGCCTCGAAGCGGCCCATGCCTTCCTCGAGGTGACGCGAGACGTTCTCGAGCACGACGATGGCATCGTCCACCACGAATCCCGTCGCGACGGTGAGCGCCATCAGCGAAAGGTTGTTCAGGCTGAAGCCGACGAGGTACATCACCCCGATCGTGCCGAGGAGGGAGCTCACGACCGCGACGGCGGGGATGAGGGTCGCGCGTACACTGGAGAGAAACAGGCTCGTGACCAGCACGACGAGCAGCAGCGCGATGAGCAGCGTCAATTCCACCTCGCGCAGCGAGGCGCGGATGGAGATGCTGCGGTCCGAGGCGGTGGACAGGACGATGTCGGCCGGAAGCTCGTGGCGCAGCTCCGGCAGCATCGCGTTGATCGCGTCGACCGTCTGGATGATGTTGGCGTCCGGCTGCCGCGTGACGATCACGATGATGGCGGGTTCGCCGTTGAACAGCCCTATGTTGTGAATGTCTTCGACGCCGTCGTACACGTGCGCCACGTCCTTGAGGAGCACAGCTTCGTTGTTGCGGTAGGCGACGACGAGATCGCGGAAATTGACGGCAGAGCGCCCGGTGTCGTTGGTGTAGACCTGCCAGCGCATCGAGCCGTTCTCGATGATGCCCTTCGGCCGGTTGGGATTTGCAGAGTTGAGCGCCGCGCGCACGTCATCGAGGCTGATGCCGTACTCGGAAAGCGAATACGGCAGGACGTCCACCCGAACGGCAGGAAGCGATGCCCCGCCGAGCTCGACGTTCCCGACGCCCGGCACCTGCAACAGCCGCTGCTCGATGACGTTCGAGACCTCGTCGTAGATGTCGCTCAGCGTCTTGGTGCGCGACGTGAGCGCGAGAATCATGATGGGCGCTTCGGCCGGATTGACCTTGCGATACGTCGGGTTCAGGCGCAGCGTCGATGGCATGTCGGCGCGCGCCGCGTTGATCGCGGCCTCCACGTCGCGCGCAGCCCCATCGATGTCGCGGGTGAGATTGAACTGCAGCGTGATCTGCGTCTGGCCGGTGCGGCTCTGCGAGGTCATCTCGGTCACATCGGCGATCACGCCGAGACGCTTCTCGAGCGGTTCGGCAACGCTGATCCCCATGGTTTCGGGACTCGCCCCGGGAAGCTGCGCGGTGACCTGGATGGTGGGGAAGTCCACCTGCGGGAGCGGTGAGACGGGCAGGAAGAAGAACGCCGCGATTCCCGAGAGCAGCAGCCCTGCCGTGAGGAGGGTCGTCCCGACGGGCCGGCGGAGGAAGGGCTCGCAGAGGTTCATGTCGCCGGCTGACCGGTGGGAGGCGCCTCGTAGCCGTACCGCTTGGTCAAACGGTCGAAGGCGAGGTAGATCACGGGCGTCGTGAACAGCGTCAGCAGCTGGCTCACGATGAGTCCGCCGAAGATCGAGATACCGAGCGGACTGCGCAGCTCATGACCCACGCCGGTTCCCAGCATCAGCGGTATGGCGGCGAACAGGGCCGCCATGGTCGTCATGAGGATGGGGCGGAATCGGAGGAGCGCCGCCTCGTGAATTGCCTCGCGCGCGTTCTTGCCGCCTTCGCGCTCGGCGTCGATCGCGAAGTCGATCATCATGATCGCGTTCTTCTTGACGATGCCGATCAGGAGCACGATCCCGATGATGCCGATCACGTCGAGGTCCTTGCCCGTGATGAGCAGGGCGAGCAACGCGCCGACGCCCGCCGAGGGCAGGGTGGAGAGAATCGTGAGCGGATGAATGAAGCTCTCGTAGAGCACCCCGAGCACGATGTAGACGCAGACCACCGCGGCCACGATCAGCCACAGCTCGTTGGCGAGAGAGGCCTGGTAAGCGCCCGTCGCGCCGAGAAAGACGGTCGTGATGGCGGGCGGCACCCCGATCTCGCGCTCCGCCTTGCGGATGGCGTCCACCGCGCGACCGAGCGAAACGTGCGGGGCCGTATCGAACCCGATGTTCGCGGCGGGGAACTGCGCGGCGCGACTGATCGCGAGCGGGGAATCCTCTACCTTGACCGAGGCGATGCTCGTGAGGGGAGTCGGCGTGCCGGAGCCCGTCGCGACATTGACGAGATCGAGCCGATTGGGGTTCGAGATGATGCCCGGCTTTTCCTCGAGGATCACCGGGTACTCGTTGGTATTCGTGTAGATCCACGAGATGATGCGTTGGCCGAAGGCGCTGTAGAGCGCCTCGTCCACCGTCGCCGCCGTCACGGCGAGACGGCCCGCCGTATCGCGGTCGATATCGACCAGCACCGCGAGGCCCTGATTGAAGGTGTCGGAGACCACGTTACGCAGCTCCGGAGCCTGCTGGAGCTTCGCGACGAGCGCCTTCGTCCAGTTCGTCACCTGGTCGGGATCGGCTCCCTGAAGGGCGAACCGGTACTGGGTCGGACCGCTCTGGGCATCGATCGTCAGGTCCTGCACGGGCTGCAGGTACAGCACCACGCCGGGGATGGCTGCGACCCGCTGGTACAGGCG
>JASHUC010000075.1 GCA_030040235.1 Gammaproteobacteria bacterium
GAACGCAGCGGCCGCCTCCGGGATGGCCTGCACGGGCGGCTTGCGGCGGATCCAGCGCTGCAGCACCCGCGCGCAGTCCTCGAGCGTCGCAGGCTTGCTCAGCATGTCGTCCATTCCGGCTGCGAGGCAGGACTCGCGGCGGTCGACGCCGTCGTTGGCGGTGAGCGCAACGATCGGTACGCGCTCGCCCGTGGATCGCTGGCGTATCGAACGCGCCGTCGCAAAGCCATCCAGATTGGGCATGTTCAGATCCATGAGGATCAGATCGAACCGCTCGGTCCTGTGACGCGTGATCGCTTCGGTCCCGTCCTTGACCCACACCGAGGTGCAGCCGAGCGTTGCGAGATAGCCCTGCGCAACCGCGGCGTTGACCGGCTCGTCCTCGACGAGCAGGACGTGTGCCCCGAGCGACGGTACGGCGGGCGAGGTGTCCGCATCCGGCAGCCGCGCGAGCGGAATGCCGAGGGCGCCCGAGACGGCCTCGAGAAGCGCCTCGCGCTGTACGGGCTTCTGCACGATCGACACGGCCGGCGGCCGGCGGCACAGCTCCTCGCGCCCGCACTCCGCCGCGCTTGCCACGACCACGACTGCGGGTTGCGCGGGCGAGCCCGGCTGCCGCTTAAGCGCGCGGGCGAGCTCCTCCGGGTGCGTCCCGGCATCGATGATGATGATGTCCTCGCGGACCGCGCCGCCATCGCTCGTGGGGGCGTCGTTGCGAACCTCGAGGCCGAGGAGCAGTGCGTAGCGCTCGAGAGACTCGGCGAGCGCCGGACGGCGCGTGACGATGCGAACGGTGCGCGCTGCAAGCGCTCGAGGCTCGGGGCGCGTCGCCTCGGCGCCCGGCTCGAGCGGCAGAGTGAGACGGAACGTGGAGCCCACCTGAGGCCGGCTTTCGACCGTGATCGTGCCGTCCATGAGCTCGGCGAGCTCGCGGCAAATCGCAAGCCCGAGTCCGCTGCCGCCGAAGCGGCGCGTCGTGGACTCGTCGGCCTGGGTGAACGGCTCGAAGACCTTGGCGATGGTCGCCGCGTCCATGCCGATCCCGGTATCCGTGACGCAGAGCTGCGCGCGCGCGCGGCCGGAGCCGAGCTCGACATCGGCCTTGACGACCACCTCGCCCTGCGAGGTGAACTTCACCGCATTGCCGACGAGATTCATGAGGATCTGCCGCAGACGCAACGGATCGCCGAGCAGCGTGCGCTCGATCCGCGGCGGTGGACAGACGATGAGCTCGACACCCTTCGCCGCGGCAGCGCCCGCGAACAGCGCCGTGCACTCCTCGAGGATCTGCCCGAGATCGAGCGGCAGCTCCTCGAGCTCGACCTTGCCGGCGCGGATGCGCGAGAGATCGAGCAGGTCGTTCACGATGCGCAGCATGACCTGCGCCGAGGTGCGGATCGTGCGCGTGAGCCTTCCTTGCGTCGCAGAGAGCGTGGTGAGCGCGAGCAGCTCGGTCATGCCGACGACGCCGTTCATGGGCGTGCGCAGCTCGTGGCTGATCCGATCGAGGAAGCTGCTCTTGGCGCGCGCGGCCTCCGCAAGCTGGCGATTGCTCTCGGTGAGCTCGCGCGTCCGCGCCTGGACTTCGCGCTCGAGCCGCTGCTGCTCCTCGACGATGCGCCGGAATTTGAGACGCTGGCGGTAGAGCCGCTGCGCGATGAGTCCGAGTGCGGCGAGCACGTAGAGCACGTACGCCCACGCCGACCGCCAGGGCGCCGGGTCCCGATGCAGGGTGATCTCGAGCGGTACCGGAGTCCACACCGAATCGGAGCTCGCGCCGCGCACCTCGAGCACGTGATCGCCGGAGTCCAGATTGGTGAGCGTGATGCGCTGCTGATTGCCGAGGTCGATCCAGCGGTCCGTGAGACCCGCCATGCGATACGCGAGCCGGTTGTGCTTCGGCGAGCGGAAATCGAGCACGGCGACATCGAGCGAGACGATGCTGGCGCGGTAGTCGAGGGCGATGCGGTTGCGCAGCCAATACGGCGTTGGACCGGCCGCCGGCACGCCGAGCACCTCGACCCGGGTGAGCGCGAGTCGCGGCGGCGGCCCATCATCGGCGAGCCGGGTGGGATCGAAGATGTTGAATCCGCCCGGGCCGCCGAACGCGAGCCGTCCGTCGCGCAGACGATAGTACGCGCCGGTGTCGAACTCCTCGCCCTGCAGGCCGTCCACGCGATGGAACGTCTTGACGATTCCGGTCTCGGGATCGAGGCGCATCAGGCCCGAGTCGCTGCTCAACCAGATACGGCCGCTCGCATCGGGGAGCACGCCGTAGATGGTGTCGTTCGAGAGTCCCTGGTCCCGCGACAGCACGCGAAAGCGGATGGACTGCGGCGCATCGGGGGAACCGAGGACCTGCGCGAGGCCCCCGCCGTCCGTTCCGACCCAAACATTGCCGTGTGCATCGACGGCGAGTGCGTAGACGGTGTTGGCCGGCAGGCTCGCGGGGTCGTTCGCCGCGTGCCGGAAGACCTTGATCACGGTGCCGTCGGCCCGCGCGAGATCCAGCCCGCCGCGCTCGGTGCCGATCCAGATATTCCCGCGCGAGTCTTCCGCGATTGCCGGAATGTTGTCGCCGCTCACCGCACCGGGCGCCGTCCCGTGCGGCAGCTGCCGGATGAGCCCCGTCGCGGGGTCGAGCACGTTCACGCCGCCGTTGTAGGTACCGATCCAGAGCTGTCCGCTGCGCGACTCGAATATCGTCATGACGCCGGCGGCGCTGAGGCTGTGGGGATCGCCCGCCTTGGCGCCGATCGAACGCAGGCGTCCGTCCGCATCGAGCCGCTCGAGCCCGCTCGCCATGGTGCCGATCCAGAGCGTGCCGCCACGGTCCTCGTGCAGCGACATCACCCGCCCGCTGTCGAACACGATCTTCCGATGCAGCACGGTGTCGAGGTCGATCTTGCGCCCGCTGTCGGGGTCGAACTGCACGAGCCCGCCGCCGAGCGAGGAGATCCAGACCTTGTTGTTGGGGGCGTCCGCGAAGGCCGCGACGAATTTGCCGACGAGCCACTCGGGACGATGACCTCCGAGGTCCCAGCTGCGCGGGTTCCAGCGGTCCACGCCGCCCGACTCGGTTCCGATCCATACGAGCCCGGAGTCGTCCTGGTAGAGCGACATGATGAAAGAGTCGCTCAGGGAGTCCACATCGCTCGGGTCGTGGCGGTAGTGGTGAAACGTGCCGCTCGAGCGCTCGAGGAGGTCGAGTCCTGCCGAGGTTCCGACCCAGAGCCGCCCCGCGCGGTCCTCGAGAAGCGCACGCACGTCGTCGCTCGCGAGCGTGGTGGCATCGCGCGGATCGTGGCGAAAGACCTGCACGATGTTGCCGTCGCGGTCCAGCCGATCGAGTCCGCCATCGAAGATGCCGATCCAGACGGCGCCGCTCGCATCCTCGAGCACTCGCGAGATCCCCCTTCCCAGGGAGTGACCGGCAGCGGCGAGCTGGGGGAAATGGACGAGCGCGCCGCGCGCGGCGTCCCATTCATCGAGCCCGGCCTCGGTGCCGATCCAGATGTTCCCCGCGCGCCCGGGTGCGAGCGTCTGAACGCGATCACTCACGAGCGATGCCGGCTCGCCGGCGCGATGGCGCAGGTGCTCGATGTGCCCCGAGGCGGGGTCGAGGATGTCGATGCCGGCATCGCTCATCCCGATCCACACACGTCCTTTCTCGTCGATGAGGATGGTGCGCACGGTATCGCTCGCGAGCGAGCCTGGGTTGCGGGCGTCGTGGCGATAGAGGGTGAACGTGTCGCTCGCGCGGTTCCAGCGCGCAATGCCGCCATCCTTGACGGCGATCCACAGGTCGTGCCGGCTATCCTCCGCGATCTGATAGATGAAGTTGCCCGGCAGTCCGCTGTGCGCGTCGCGCGAGTACGCGTAGCGGATGAGCTCGTGGCCGTCGTAGCGCACCAGGCCGTCCTGGGTGCCGAGCCAGACGAACCCCTGAGAATCCTGCAGGGTCGCCATGACGCTGCCCTGCGGCAGGCCATCGGCGGTGGTGAGGTTCTCGACCACGAGCGGCACCGCGTCGGTCGGGCTGCCTGCGGGCAGGCTCGCGAATGCGGCGGCAACGGAAGGGCCGGCGAGCCCTGCGCACAGGCAGCCGGCTGTGAGGATGAGGCAGGAGAGCCGTGCGTTGAGCGGCTTCAAAGCGGCACCGGGCGCGAGGTCCCGAAGACCCGCGGTCCTTGACCTACTGATTGGGAACCCAGGGCACGATATTGGCGGGCGCCGTGGCGTTCGGCGTCTGCGCGGTGCTCCACCACGGGACCTGCTTGGTCCAGAGATAACCCGTGCTCCACGCCACGTTCTTGGTCCACAAGTAGCCCTTGGTCCACAGGTATCCCGTGGCCCAGGCATACCCATCGGACCAGGCGTATCCCTCGCTCCATGAGTAGCCCTGGTCCCATGGGTATCCGGCGTCCCAGCTGAGCCCGTCGCCCGCGAGCGGTGTGCCCCAGCTCGAGGCCTGCATGTTCATGATGTAGAACTCGCCCTGCGCATTCTCGTTGGCAGGGCCGCCGAAGTGCTCCGTGCCTGCGAGATCGGCACTGACGTTGAGTCCCACGTTGGCGCAACCGGTCGCGCTGCTCTCAGCGGCGGCGACTGCGTTGATGAGGCCGGCGCCCTGCTGAAAGACGCTGTACGCGAGCGTTCCCGCCGCGGTGACCGCGGGGCTCGCCGAGGCGAGCAGCCGGCACTTCACGTTATCCGGAGTGAGGGTGGGATTCGCCTGCAGCATCAGGGCGACGACGCCCGAGGTGACCGCCGCCGCCTGCGAAGTACCGGACATCGTGAACAGCGATTCTCCCGGGAGCATCGAGTTCGGGTCGATGCTCGCCAGATACGTGTTGCCCGACATGGAGGCGACGATGTGGCCACCGGGAGCGATGAGCTCGGGCTTCACGAAGCCCTCGTACGTCGGGCCGGCCGATGAGAAGGAGGCGAGCCGGTCGTCGGTGAGGATACTCGGGGTGTAGTTGTCGGTGAGCGCGCCGACCGTGATGACGTAGGGCACGTTGCCCGGCACGTCGATGGTCATCGGCCCGGGACCGGAATTGCCGGCGGCGGCGACCACCACGATGCCGGCCTTCCAGGCGGCCATCACCGCCTGATCGAGCGGATCATTCCAGTAGAACGACTCCGGGGTCGCGCCGAACGACAGGTTCAGCACGCGGATGTTGTACTGCTGCTGGTGCTGCAGGATCCAGTCGAGCCCTGCGATGACATCGACGTAGCTCCCCGCGCCCGTGCCATCGAAGGCCTGGACGACGACGAGGTTCGCCTGCGGCGCGATCGAGAGGTACTGGCCCGCGGCGTTGAAGGCGCCGCCGGCGGCGATCGAGGTGATGTGCGTGCCATGCCCGTACGCATCGCCCGTCACGGGACCGGAGGCGCCGTCGACCACGTCCTCGGTCGCGAGAACCCGCGAGCAATAGTTCTGCAACGGATCTTCCCAGATTCCGGAATCGAGCACCGCGATGGTCACTCCCTGGCCCGTAATGCCCTGTTGCTGCAGGACGTTGGCGCCCACGCGTGTCGGGTAGTTGGTCTGGAAGAGCAGAGTGGAGGAATCGACGCCGCTGCCATCCTGGACGGTCGCAAGTGAGGTGGTGGCGTCGACGACCGGAGAGGTGAGCGTGCTGACCACCGGGTTGGAGGTCACGGTCTGAAGGAGCGGGGAGACCGCCGTGCTGAGCAGCGTGCAGGTCAAGGGATTGGTCGCGACCAGCGACTCCACGGAGCTCGTGAGCGAATCGGCGCTGGAGACGACGGGAGCGGTGACGCTGTCGACCGTCGAAGTGAGCGAGCTCGTGAGCGAGCCGAGCAGCGAGCTCGACTGGCGCATGTGGACCGGACGGTCCTCGAAGAGCCGGATCGCTGCGGATTGCCGCAGGCGCATGACCTGTCCCGCGCTCAGATAGGCCGAGACGGCGTGGATGATTCCAAGCTCCCGGTCCACGCGGGCCCCGACCGTCTCGAGGCTGTCTTGCGCCGCGCCGATCGTCGCGCCCTGCACGATGTAGAGCGTGCGCCCCGTCTCGAGCGCGCTCGAGTGCGGCGCAGCGCTCGTGACGAGGGCCGCGCTCGCCACCGTGACGATCGAGAGCAACGCGAGCCCAGCCTTGCGAATCGAGGGTGCAGTGCTCATCGGATGTACTCTTTGAATGGGTTCGCCGCCTGCCGGTGTTGCGGCGCATTGTCGCCAGAATGTGACACGCATCCGGCGGCGCGCACCGCACTCGAGGGGGCCGCGCGTGTGAGGCGCGTCGCATAACGGCGGTGTCAAACCGCGGGCGCACTATGTCGAAACCGCGTGGGCGCGCGTTGTTCAAAGGCAGGCGCGCTTGGGTCGAAGGGCAGGACGTGCTTAAGTCGAAAGCGCCTCGATGAGCGCGCGATACTCCGAGAGAGCACGCGTCGCGAGTCCCGGCTGCTTGCCTGCATCGTCCCAGCGGCGGATGCGCACCGCCTCGGCCGAGAAGGGTTGCGTGCGGAATGCCGCGATCTCGCTTGCGGACATGGGGCCGCCCTGAAGCTCGAGCGTGCGCACCGAGGCCGGGCTCAGGCGTGCGAAGTAGGCCGGATCGACAGCGCACAGATAGCGCTTCGCCGGGACGTGCAGCCGCACCGGCTGGTGGATCTCGGAGGCGAAGCGCGTGGCGAGCCAGCGGCCGCCCACCTCCTCGTGCCGCGCATCGGCCGTCCAGTCGGCGATATCGTCCGGGACATCCTCGACCAGGTGGCCGATGTCGTGCAGCAACGCGGCGACCACGAGTGCTGCCGAGGCGCCCTCGAGCTGTGCAGCCTGCGCAGCCTGCAGGGCGTGTTCCGTCATGGAGACGGACTCGCCGAAGTAGGCCTCACAGCCTCGCTTATCGAAGAGCGCAAAGATCTCGTCCGCCACGCTCATTCGGCCGCTCCCGCACGCAGCCGGCGGCGCAGTACGGCCGCCTCGGAGCGCACACTATCGCGCGTGAGGTAGCAACCGCGCAAATGACGGGCGTGTCGCCCCGAGGAGTACGCGGTGCGACCGTGCAGGATGCGCTGCAGCGGCGCCCGCTGCTGATCGTGCATCACGCCGAGGCGGCGATGGGGGCCGAGGGGTCGATCGCGGGCGTCAACCCCGCTCCGGCCTCGAGGTACAGATCGCCACTGCCGTAGCGGCATTCGAGGGCGAGCAGCGCCTCGCGCTGTTCACGATCGTCCACGCCGGTCGCGATCGGAGTGAGGCCGAGCGCTCGCGCCATCGCGATACCGGCGCCGCACACCTTGCGCGCGATCGCATCGTTACGCAGTGCCGTGACCCACGCACGATCGAGCTGCAGGCCCCAGATGGGCGCGCGGGCGAGCCCATCGAGCGATCCCATTCCACGGCCGACCTCATCGACCACCAGCCGCACACCGAGCCGCTCGATCACGCCGAGCGGGGACGGACCCTGCGCGATGAAGGTTTTCTCCGCGATCCGCAGCTCCAGGCGCTCGGCCGGCACCGGTGCGGTTGCGAGGAAGCTCGTGATGTCCTGCGTGAAGGACTCGTGCAGGATGTGATGTCGCAGCGGACCGAAGGAGATGCGCACGTCGCGGCCCTCGCGGCTCGCGAGTGAGGCGCAGTCCGCACGCAGGCGCTCGAGCAGCAGCCGCGACAGCGGCAGGGCTAGTCCGGTCGTCTCCGCCACGCGCAGGAACTGCGAAGGAGGAATCTCGCCGCGAAGCGGATGCAGCCAGCGCAGGTACGCGACGCAGGCGACCAGAGCGCCCGAGGCGAGATCATGGCGCCCGAGGTAGCGCAGGTGGAAGTCGCCGCGCGCGATCGCCTCGTGCAGCTCGCGCGCCATATCGAGCCGGGCGAGCGCACGAAGCCGCAGCGTATCGGAAAAGAAGCGCACGGCGCTGGCTGCGGACCGCCGCGCATCCGCGGCCGCGGCGCGCGCATGGTCGAGCAGCATCCGCGGCGAGGAGGCGTCCCGCCCGAGCATCGCCACTCCGGCATAGGGCGTCAGATGAAACTCGGCGCCGGCCGAATGGATCGGCTCTCGCAGGCTCGCGCACACCCGGGCGACGCAGCCCTCGACGGCGTCCCGGTCGGAGCTCTCGATCACGAGCGCCAGGAGGCTCTCCCCGAGTTGCCCCAGGTACCACGGCGGGCTCGCGCCTCCCGGTTCGCCCGTTGTAGGCGGCAGGCGCTGCAGCGCTGCACTCATCACCTGCTCGGAGGCCGTGACGGCCAGGACCTGCGCGATGTCGCCGATGCCGTCAACGTCGATGACTGCGACGGCGAGCGGAGTCTCACGCAGTGCAGCGAGCGACAGAGATTCCCGGAACCGGTGCAGGAAGCCGCGCCGGTCGAGGTGCGGGCGAGGGCGCTCACCGGTATCGGAGCCGTCCTCCCGTGAGCGTCCTTGAGCGATGCGAACGATGCACACCGCACGATCGGGACCCTGCGCGCTCACTCGGGCTTCGTAGTCGCGGCCGTCGTGCTTGAAGGGGACGTCCACGGACGTTCGGTGCGCAATCGCCTTGCGCGCGAGCTGCTTGAGCAGCCCCGCCAAGGGCTCGGGCCAGAGCGACTCGAGGTGTTTCCCGGCCGCATCGGGCGGGGGCTGAAGGCCGGGGACCGCGTGCCCGCCCCCGTGCGCCAGCACCAGGCCATCGCGCCTCACGAGCACGACGAGATCGGGGAGGGCCTGAATCAATGAGTCGCCGGGCATGGGGACGCGATCGCGGATTACGTCAAACGAGGCAGATCACCCCCTAAGGGGTGAGGGACGGCCGCCACACGGGGAGCGTACTCGACGGGGCCCGATCGAGTAACGCCAGCCTGTCGGAGTTGTGATCCCCGTAGCGAGAGCTGAGCCGGCCCCCAGGGCTCATGGCCGCTGGCCGAGGCCGAGGGCACGCGGCATGCCGGCGAACAACGGGGGAGCGCGCACTCGGATGCGCGTCTGCGGCCCGCCCCGCGCTTCGAAGAGCCGTTCCGATATCGATCTGAACGGCGTGATGAGCCCGCAGGCGCTGAAGCAGCTGCACGATCAACCCGACTGGACTAGAGCCAGAGTACCCCGACGAGCAGGCTCAGGAGGGTGAGCGGCACACCCACCTTGAGGTAGGTCCCGAACCGGATCTCCAGGCCGCGCGACTCGGCGCCCCGTGCCACGATCAGATTGGCGATCGAGCCGACGAGGGTGAGATTGCCGGCGAGCGTCGAGGCCATCGCGAGCGCCAGCCACGCGCGGCGCGGCTCCCCGAGGGCTGCAACGAAGGGCTTCAGCACCAGCACGGCGGGGACGTTGCTCACCACGTTCGAGAGGAACGCCGTGAGCGCGGTGAGGATCGCGAGCCGCTCGAGATGCAGCGCACCGATCACGGAGTGTGCGCCCGTTGAGAAAAGCCACCTCTGCACGCCGGCGACCACGATGAAAAGGCCCGCGAACATCGCAAGGAGCGGCCAGTCGATCTGCGCATACACCTCGCTCGATGCCACGCGGCGCGTGATGAGCATCAGTGCCGCGGCGGCGATCGCCACTTCGGCCGGTGGCAGGCCCGCGAAAAATCCCGCCATCATCGCGAGGGTGACCAGTACCGGCTTGAGCAGGCGCGCGGGATGGGCCGGCGTGGCGTCCGCCGGAACGCTCTGCAGGCGCTCTCGCGTCCAGAATTCGTGGCGGAACAGAAGCGCGAGCAGCACGACGGTGAGCACGAGTGCGATCGCGGCAACCGGTGCGAGCGCCGCGGCGAACTCGGCGTAAGGAATTCGCGACAGGCTCCCGATGATGATGTTCTGCGGATTGCCGGTGATCGTCGCGGTGCTGCCGGCGTTCGAGGCCATGGCGACCGCGAGCAGGTAGGGAATCGGGTCGCGTCTCAGGCGCGCAGTCAGGTCGCACACGAGCGGCGTCAGAACGAGGCAGACCGTGTCGTTCACGAGAAATGCCGACAGCGATCCCGAGACGAGCACGACGGCGGCGAGCAGCACGAGCGGATGATGCGCGCGCGCGGCGGCCCAGGCGCCGACCGCTGCGAAAAACCCCGAGAGGCGCAGGTGCGCGACGACGATCATCATCCCGAGCAGCAGCGTGATCGTATTGAGATCGATGGCGCGGTAGGCGTCCTCGAGCGAGAGTGCACCGCAGGCGACCATGGCGGCCGCTCCCGCGAGAGCGGCGCCGGCGCGATCGAGCTTGAGGCCGGGAAGGCGGCCCAGCGCCATCGCGAGATAGGTCATCGCAAAGACGGCCAGGGCGGCGATTTCAGTCGGCATGCACGCGGCTTGCCCGGGCAGTCAGGGCGATGGAGCTAAAATGGCGCACGACGAGGCGCGAGGACCCATGCTCGAGGACATCCGAGCCGTTGCATTCGATCTCGATAATACCCTGTGGGACGTCGAGCCCGTGATCGCGCGCGCCGAGCAACGTCTGATCGAATGGATGCGCGAGCACTGCCCGCGAATTCCCGAACGGGTATCGATCGAGGAGATGCGCGCCGCCCGCGAGCGGCTTGCCCGGGAGCAGCCCGAGAGGGCGCACGACTTCACGTACGTGCGCATGGCCGCGCTCGCAGCGCACGCGCGGGCGTGCGGCTACGAGGAGGAAATCGCCGTCCGCGCGTTCGAGGTCTTCTTCTCGGCGCGCAACGAGCTCGAGCCCTTCGAGGATGTGCGTCCGGCGCTCGCGCGGCTGCGGATCCAGTACACCCTCGCATCGCTCAGCAACGGCAATGCCGATCTTGCCCGCATCGGACTCGCAGAGCTCTTCGCACTGTCTCTCAATGCCCGGCAGATCGGGGCCGCAAAGCCGCACCCGAGCTGTTTCGAGCGTCTGGCACGGGAGCTGGGCCTCGACTTCGCGGAAATCCTCTACGTGGGGGATGATCCGTATCTCGATGTCGTCGCGGCACGCAACTCGGGCCTGCGAACGGCCTGGGTCAATCGCCGCGGAGCGCCGTGGCCGCACGCGCTGGTACCTGCCGACCTGACGGTAGCCCATTGCGGCGAGCTCGCCGATGCGCTCGAGCTGCGCGTGGGCTGAGGGGCAGCTCCCGCGATGGCATCGGCACGGGGACTTCCGCTCGCGATGTGCATGGCCGCGCAGCTCGGGGCACACGTGGCGGATCGGCCCGCCGCGCGCGTGCAGGGCGGCTCGATCAACGAATGCTATCGCTGGGAGAGCGGCGCCGGACCGCTGTTCGTCAAGGTGGCGGAGCTCGACCGGCTCGCGGCGCTCGAGGCCGAAGCGATCGGACTCGAGGAGCTGCGCTCGGCAAATGCGGTGCGGGTTCCCGGCGTGCTCGCGTTCGGCTCGAGCGAGGATCGAGCCTATCTGGTGCTCCAGTGGATCGAGCTTTTGCCCTCCTCGGCCCTGGCCGAGGAGCTTCTCGGCGAGCAGCTTGCGCGGCAGCATCGCGTCACCGCGCCGCAGTTCGGCTGGTCGCGTGACAATACGATCGGCGCGACGCCCCAGCACAATGGGGGCTTGGATGACTGGGTGCGATTCTTTCGCGAACGCCGCCTGGCCTACCAGCTCGAGCTCGCCCAAGCGAATGGGCACGCGGGACGGCTGCAGGAGCGCGGAGCGCAGCTGCTCGAGCGCATGGACGGCCTGTTCACCGGCTATCCTGCGGTGCCCGCGCTGCTGCACGGGGACCTCTGGGGAGGCAACTGGGGAGTCGATCCGCGCGGTGCACCCGTGATTTTCGATCCGGCAGTGTATTTCGGCGATCGTGAGGCCGATCTCGCGATGACGCGCCTGTTCGGCGGCTTCGGGCCGAGCTTTCATGGCGCGTACCAGGCTGAATGGCCGCTCGCCGCGGGCGCCGAGGCGCGCGCCGTGCTCTACAACCTCTATCACGTCATCAATCATCTGAATCTGTTCGGCGGCGGTTATCTGCGGCAGGCCGAGTCGATGATCGACCGGCTGCTGGCCGAGCTCGGTCATTAGGCGGTAGCGGGTACGGGCACGCGCGCGGAGCGTTTGATCGTCTCGAGCACGACCGTCGAGTGCACGTCGCGCACGCTCGGGATCTTCAGCAGCTTGCGCAGCACGATGTTGCTGAGCGCCTCGAGGTCCGTCGCGATGAGCTGGAGCAGAAAGTCGTGCTCACCGGTGGTCGCGTAGCAGGCGACGATCTCGTCGATCGCCTCGAGCTCGCGCCGAAACTGCGCCACATTCTCGTCGGTGTGGCGCTCGGGCTTGACCTGCACGAACGC
>JASHUC010000076.1 GCA_030040235.1 Gammaproteobacteria bacterium
CCGGCCATGCATCGCTCCAGTGCCGCCGCCGCGATGCGCTTCTCGATGGGTGGATCTTTGCCGCTCGCGAGCCGGTCGTCGATTGCGTCTGGCGGCGCGGACGCAAAGTCGTTGCCGGGGGACGGCACCTCGCGCGTGATGCGGTCGCGGCGCGCTACAGCCAGGCGCTCGCGAAGCTACTCGAACATCTCTAAAGCACGGGTGGGCTATCCCGCCGGGGCACCACGGTTTCATGCGAGCCTGTTCACCAGGGCGCGGTGGCCCCTTCGGGCAGTGCGGTACGCGCGACATTCATCACGAGTGCGAGCATTCCGTAGTAACCGCACAGGCCGCACAGATCGATCACGCCGTGCTCGCCGAGGAGCGCCCGCGCGCGCTCGTAGGCCGCGTCGCCGACCGCGTGCTCGGTGAGAAGCTCGGTGCAGAACTCGTACACGACCGCCTCGTCGGGATCGAGCGAGGTGGGCCGCCGAGTGGCGGCGATGTCGGCTACGACCTGCGGAGCGAGTCCCGCCTGCGCCGCAGCGGGCGCATGCACGTGCCACTCGTAGGCCTGGCGGAACTGCCGCGCGGTGAGGAGGATCGCGAGCTCGCGCAGCCGCGCCGGCAATGCGCTCTCGTAGCGCAGGTATTCGCCGAGCTTTTGCGCGCGATCGAGGAACTCCGGACTCCGAAGCATCGCGACGAACGGTCCGAAGAGCGCCCCGCGTCGGCCGCGCACCAGTGCCTCGGCGGCACCGCGTTGCGCGGCCGTCAGCTCACCGGAAGGAATGGGCGGAAGGCGCTCCGGATCCTGTGACATCAGATCAGGCTCAAAAGCTCCACTGGAGGCCGCCGAAATATCCGCGCGGTGCGCCGTATTGAGCCGCAAAGACGCCGATACCCGTACCACTGCGGATGAAATATTCCTTGTTGAGCAGATTGACGATGTCGAAACGCAGGGTCAAGTGGTTCGAACCGACGAGTTCGAAGTCGTGCGTCACACCCAGGTTGAACACGGTGTAACTCCCGGTGTGGGTGCCGTTCGGAACGACGAACCCATCCGGTAGGATCCAATTCTCGCGCAATCCTGTCCCGAAGATCGAGTCGAGGCTGAACTGCGTGCCACGCCACGAATACGAGGCCCCGGCCGAGGCGGACACCCGCTCCTCGTGGTCGAGATGAATGTAGTTGTCCGCGATGTACGCGAGCTGAGCGGCGGTGAAGTTGAACTGCGAGGACTCGACGCCCTTGCCGGTCGCCGACTGGAAGGAGAGACTGCTGTACACGGAGAAGTTGCTGATCGAATAGTTCTCCGTGAACTCGATGCCGCCGATGCGCCCCCAGCGGTAGTTGAACGGGGTGAGAATGATCGGGGCGCCGAACTGTCCCTCGTCGATCAGGTTCTGCGATGTCTCCCCGTACGCATCGACGCCCAGCGTGAGCGTCTTGTCGAGCAGCTTCTGCTGCACGCCGGCATCGTAATAGTCGGAGCGCTCGGCGATCGGTGGGGTGTCCTTGGTCTCCGTGCCGGGCGGCAGAGCGGTCGTGCCGGCGAATCTCGTGAACGTCTCGCTCGCGATGAGCTCGAAGGGCGGGGGCGTGAAATAGCGCGAGTAGCCGGCATGGAAGGTCGTTCCGTCCAAAGGTTCCCATACGACGTTGAGGCGCGGGCTCACCTGGCTGCCGCTCGAGTAGGCGTTGTAGTGGTCGAAGCGCAGGCCATAGTTGATCGTCACGGACGAGAGCGCCTTCCATTCATCCTGCAGGTAGGCGCTTTCGATCTCCTGCGACTGCGTGCCGTTGTCGATGACGAACTCGGGGATGTCGCTCGTCTGGATGCCGAGAGCATCGATCGGCAGGACCGACGAGGTGGTGTCGCTCTCCGAGCTGTCGTGCTGCAGGTAGAACCCGGCACGCACGGTGTGCGCATCGTTGAGCTGGTAGGAGCTGTCGGTCTGCCACGCCGTGGCGGTATCGTCCTTGAAAGCATTCTGGGCGATGCCGTTGTAGAGCAGATCGCCCGTCCAGTCCGGGGCGAAATGCAGACTCGTGTAGCGCGCCGAGACGGAGCTCTCGAGGTTGAATGCCCCCTCCGAGTGCTGCCAGGTGGTAATCGCGTACTGCGTCAGCTCGTGCTGGGTCTCGTTCAGATCGTTGCTGAGATAGGGCGATTGGAAGGTGCCGTCGACGTCTTCCGGGGGGATGCTGTCCACGGTCAGCCCCAGAGTCGGCTCCTCGCCGTGCGCGTTCGGAACCTGAAACGACTCGTCGGAGGAGCCCATGATGAGGGAGAGGCGATCGTTCGGATCGAGAATGTCCTCGAGATAGGCAAATCCGTGCAGCTGGTCCGTGAAGTCGTGAAGCGGGTTGGAAGCGCCGTCCGGCGACTCGATGCCGAGATCGTTCTTCAGATCGTCACCATAAACGAAGTAGCTGAAGCTGCCGGCACCCCCGGCCACCTCGGCGGAGGGCTCGGTTTCCCCATGGCTGCCGCCATAGAACGAGACGTACCCCCCCGGCTGCAGCAACCCGCTGTTGGTCTCGACGTCGATGATCCCGGCGGTGCGCAGCCCGTACTCCGCAGGCAGGGCTCCGGTAATGAGGCTCAAGGAGTTGATGAGCCGGGGATCGAGCGTCTGGCTGAAGACGCTGATGCCCTCGGGGAGGATGATGCCGTTCAGCCGGTACTGCAGATCATTGTGGTCACCGCGGACGTGGAGCTGGCCAAAGGAATCCTGCACGACATCGGGTGCTTGCAGCAGCACCTGGTTGAGCTGGACGTTGTCTCCGCCGGGCTCGGCTGCGATGGCCTGACTCGTGATGGTGTAGGTCGAGGCGCCCGTCTCCGTCTCGATCTCGGACCGCGCCGCATTGAGGCGGCGCGCCGATACGACGACGGTGGCGATCTGCGACTGGTCGGTGCCGCTGGCGTCGGCTGGCGCCGCGGCGGTCGAGCTGCCCGCGGCGGTCGAGCCGCTCGCAGCGGGCGGCGCGGCGTTGGTCGTGTTCTGTGCAACGGCGCTCTGCATCGAGAGCGCGAAGAGACTCGCCAGCCCAGCGAGGGCTGCCGAGACCCGGGATACGGAATTCAACATGATTTGCTCCGCAAATAAACCGAGACGCCGGCGCTCATTCGTAAGCGCCGGATGATCGACAGAAAGTCCGTTATGCTCGGGCTTGCGGAGGACCGCGGCTGCGCGGGCGCGGGGCGTCCGCGGCAATCTCACGGTAGGACGTTTCCGGGCAGGGCAGGTAGCCGGCCGGCGGAAGGACGAGGGCGACCGTGGAGCCGGTCGCGGGGTGAGCGACCTGCGCAAAGCTCTGGCAGGTCGGACACGAGCTGTCATCGGGAAGCTGCGCGTCCGGGTGCAGCTGGGCGCCGCAGGACTGGCCGGCGTAATAGACGTGCGTCAGCTCGTGCAGCACCGCACCCTGCTGGGCAAACGCCACCAGCAGAGGCAGAGCCAACGCGAACCTGAGCCGACTTGTCCTTCTCACCGATCTCCCTGGAATCGAGAGCCGTCGAGTTCGAGTCTAGCGGAGTCGGCCGTGTGCGGCTACCCACTGGGGATAGCGGCCGCTCCGACCCGGGCATGGCTCGCGCACGGAGAGCCGGATCCACATCGAGTTGATCGTTCAACAAGGCAGCGAGTAAGGTGTCGGTAAACGGCGGGGGACCCCTGTTTCCCACGGGTCTTCGAGGGGAGGCTCACCAGATGAGCGCTCGATGGCGGCCGATCGGAGCCCTGGCTCTCGCGGCGGTGCTCGCTCCCGTGGCGCGCGGTGTCCTCGCGCACCATTCGGTCGGCGGGGAGTTCGATTCCCACCAGAAGGTGAGGCTCACCGGTGTCGTATCCCGGGTCGAGTGGGCCAATCCGCACATCTACATCCACTTCCAGGCCAAAGACCCGGGCGGCTCGGTCACCGAGTGGCGGCTCGAGACGGTGCCGGTCGCCATGATGCGCAAGGCAGGCCTCAGCAAGGCCATGCTCGTCGGTAACAGCCAGAACGCGACGGTGGATGCCTACCCGGCGCGCGACGGTACGGCGCATCTGGGGTATCTGCTGATGATCACGTACGCCGACGGCCACCACTACCAGTTCGCGCCGGACTCGCCGGCGCCGGGCAAGTGATGGACTCCTGGCGGCCCCTTGCGCTCGCCGTGGCCGCAGCCGCGTGCCTCGCGACTTCCGCTCAGCCTGCCGCCTCCGCGCCACCGGGCGCGGTCCTCGCGACGGGCGACTCGATCCCCCGTCTTTCCGACGGGCACCCGGACCTCAACGGCACGTGGGATAACGGCTCCGGAATCGACTTTCTGCATCCCGAGCAGCTCCCCGGCGGCTCGGTGTGTGTCTCGGGGTGTGGTCCGCCTCCCGGCGCGCGCCCGGTGAAGGCGCGTACGCCACGCGCACGGCCGAAGCCTAACTTTCCGCATTACAAGCCGCAGTTCCTCGCGAAAGTGCAGGAGCTGAACGCGCATCAACTCCAGATGGATGGAGTTCTGCACTGCCGTTCGCCGGGCGTTCCGCGCATCGGGCCGCCGGACAAGATCGTCGAGATTCCGGGTCAGATCGTGTTTCTTTACGACGATGTGTCCGGGGCGTTCTGGCGCATCGTGCCCACCGACGGGCGAGGGCATCGGGACGATGTCGAAGACAGCACGCTCGGAGATGCCGTGGCGCACTGGGAAGGCGACACGCTCGTCGTGGACGGCACGCACTTCAGCGATGACACCTGGCTCACGGACAACGGAGCCTTCCACACCACGGCGATGCATGTCGTCGAGCGCTTGCGCCGCGTCGGCAACACCCTGCAGTGGCAGGCGACGGTGTACGACCCGCAGGTGCTGGCCGAGCCCTGGAAGACGGATCTACGCATCGCCAAGCTCACGAGCGTGGACCTGGTCGAGCCGACTCCGTGCGTCGATCAGGACATCCGGCACGTCATCGATAACACCCACCACGACAATCCGCGCTGATCCGCCGCTCACGCACAGGCCGGCGCCAGCAGGGACTCGACGGAGCGGGCGATGGCGAGCAGCTCGCGATCGCGCCCATGCGCGCTCATGAGCATCAGGCCGACCGGCGGCTCCCCGGCGCGCTGCACCGGAATCGAGATGGCGCAGCGGTCGAGAAGGTTAGCGATGGCCGGATTGCGCAGCGCGAGGACGTTGGCGCGGAAATAAGCCTCATCGCTCGCGAGTTCCGCGAGCCGGGGCGCGATGAGGGGCGTTGTGGGCATCACGAGCGCATCGAACGTCTCGGTCCTGCGGCTCATCTGCGCGATGAGTTCGGCCCGCGCGCGCTGCAGCCGCAGGTAGTCGACCGCACTCTGCTCGCGTCCCTTCAGAACGCGCACCGCCACGCGCGGGTCGACATCCGCGGCGTGCGCCTCGAGAAGCTCACCGTACTCGGCGTACGACTCGGCCGCGCTGAAGCCACCCTTCGCGTTGATCTCGGGGATCCGCGCCAGCTCCGGAATCGATGTGGAGGCGATGTGGGCGCCGGCGCGCGATAAGCGCTCCAGGCTCCGTTCGAAAACCTCGGCGACCCCACGATCCAAATCCTCGAGTACGTACGAGCCGGGTGCGAGGAGTCGCAAGCCACCGAGCGGAAAGGGCTCGCCCAACTCGAGCTCCGCTCCGCGCAGGACGGCATCGAGGAGCGCACAGCAGCTCACGGTGCGTGCCATCCACCCCACCGAGTCGAGCGTCGTCGAGAGCGGCGCGAGTCCACGCCGTGAGATGCGCTCGGCCGTCGGTTTGAATCCGACGAGTCCCGTGAGGGCCGCGGGAATCCGCGCCGAGCCTCCCGTATCGCTCCCGAGGCCGGCGGCGGCCATCTCATCCGTCACGGAGACGGCTGCGCCCGAGGATGAGCCTCCGGGGATGCGCGCGCTCGCGCGGTCGTAAGGGTTGAGCGGTGTGCCGAAGTGCGGATTGATGCCGAGCCCGGAGAAGGCGAGCTCGGTCATGTTGGTGCGCCCGATCACGATCATGCCGGCGGCGCGCAGACGCTCCACCACCGCCGCATCGCGTTGCGCCGCGGGCCGCGCGCGAAGAACTCTCGATCCCGCCGCGGTCGGCAGGCCCGCGACATCGAACAGGTCTTTCACCGAGACCGGTATGCCCGCAAGCGGCGGCACTCGCGCGCCGGCCGAGCGCAGTCGGTCGACGGCGTCGGCGTGCGCTCGGGCCTCGGATGCAAGTACGTGGAGGAAGGTGCGCGCACCCTCACCGGTGGGGTCGGCAATGCGCGCCAGGCATTGCTCGATGAGGTGCCGGGCGCTCACGCGCCCGCTCGCGAGCGCCTCGATCGACGGCTGCAAGGTGAGCATGCGCCGGCGATGGTACGCGCGAGCGGGCGAATGGCGCCAGGCGGCTCAAAACTTGTACACCCCCTGCAGCGCGATCTCGGAGAGAGTGTCGGCCATCTCGGGGCTGGAGGGATAGGGGACCACGGGATAGACCGAGGTCGGATTGCTCCGGTAGAAGAACTTCGTCTGCGCCGAGTCGTACCGGCCTTCGAGGCGCAGCTCGAAGTGAGCGGTCGGGTCGTAGCCGAAGGTGAGCGTCCCCTCCCAGAGATGCTGCCCATCGAGTGCGCCGGTGAGGAATCCGTCTTTGTCGTCCAGATACTCGGCGCGGAAGGATACCCGCCAGCGCGGGTTGAACTGGTAGTTCGCGTACCCCGCGACGCCGTCCCAGGTGGCGGTGTGGGTGCCGAGGCCATAGGCGTCGGCCTGCTGATCCCAGTCGTAGTTGACGATAAAGGTAAGCGCCGAGGTGGCGTTGTAGGTTGCAACCACATCGAGAAGCGTGCGGTCGCCCTCGACGAGGGTCGTCGTGCCGGGAAGATACTGCTCTTTGCCGAAATAGGCCGAGGTCGACAGGGAGAAGATCTTGTTGGGCGTCCAGGCGATTCCCGCCTCGCCGGTTTTCGATCCGAAATCCGTGGAGGTCGTGTTCCACCCGTCGTTGAGCCCCAGGATGACACTCAACGTATCGCTCAGCGCGTAGGTGGCGCGCACGCCCGTGTGGTCGATGGGCTCGGACTCGGTGTAGAGCAGTGAGCGCGAGAAATTCGTGTTACCGGTCGGGTTCATTACCTCGGCGCCCGCGAGCGTCACGAACTTTCCGGCGATCACCGTGAGCGGTCCGGTCGCGTACTGGATGTAGGCCTGCCGGATGTCGAACGTGTTGTCGTTACCATCCTCGGCGATGTGCAGGATTCTCGCGTCCTCGCCCGCGATCAGATCGACGTACGCGCCGAAGCCCTGCTTGGGCTGATACCCGACCTGAAAGCCCGCCTCATCGAGCTGGAAGGTGTCATGGTGCGTGTCGAACTCGTGGATGTTGAACGGATAGCCGTTCGAATCGTAGTACGAGGCAGCCACGTAGCCGTTCGCGGTGAGGCCCCAGGCGGTGAGTGTGTCCGACCAGCTCGGCACCGCCGGGGCCGGCGGGGTCGCCGGGGCATCGGCTGCAAGCGCCAGGTGTGGGAGGGCGGCAACAAGCGCGACGGTCGTCAAGACCCCGAGGGTTGGTCGCATGATGAGTCGTGTCCTTTTCTTGATTGAGACGGATGAAAATTTTGTGGCTCGCGACATTGCTGGCACCGACTGCAATAGGAGTGCCAAAATGATTTTTCCTGCTGCGGTCGCCAGTTATGCGATCCGAGCCTCGGTGGGCCTCGCCCGTTGCACC
>JASHUC010000077.1 GCA_030040235.1 Gammaproteobacteria bacterium
CGAGCAGCGGCTTCGTGGTACGGGAGCGGAGCGGCGAGCCGCTCCCCGCCTCCATCAGCGACGGGGATGCGGTCGTATGGGGTGACATGACGCGCGTCGACAGAGCGATGCTTCTTTGGAGCCCGAGCGTTCCACCAGGCTCGCGGATGACTCTCGTAGTGATCCACGCGGGCCATGTAGCGCGCGTCCCGGTCTCCGCAGGTGTCGCGCGCTTCTCTGGAACGGGCGAATTCGTCGAGACGACCGACGCCGTGCTGAGCACGCTTTTCGTCTTCGGACTGGCCCTGCTCACGCTGTGGCGCGGCCGAGACGGTGCGGCGTTCGGGCTCGCCACTTTCTCGCTCACCGTGCTCCTCAGTCTGGCCCTCGAGACGTTGAGCGTGCCGAGCCCGGTCAACGTCTGGTTCGGCGAACTCGCCCAAGTGCTGCAAACGCTCATCGCTTTGCCGGCGTTGTACGTCCTGGCCGAGTCGCTCGCCCGGAGCGGACTCTCGCCGCGTTGGGTCGCGATCCCGCGAAGCATCGTCATCGTTCTCGCCCTGGTGCTCACCGCGGCCTCCGTGGCGAGCGTGGTGCTCCTCGTCTATTTCGCATTCGCCCCGCCACTCTCGCTCGACCTCGGGAGCCAAGTCGTGCTCGGTGGGTTGTCGGCCGTTCCCGTGGTGATTCTCATCAAAGGTTACCGCGACGGGGCGCACGAGAGTCGTCTTAGAATCCGCTGGGTCCTCTGGAGCACGGCTCTCCTTTTCGGCTCCATCATCGCACTCAGCTCCCTCTCGGCCACTCGCGACCCGGTTCTTTTTCCACTCATCAGTTTGCTGCAGGGGCTCGCCTTGCTCGGCTACCTCTACGCAGTGCTGCGCAGTCGGATCGTCGACGTGTCGTTCGTCGTGGACCGCGCCCTCGTCTTCGCCCTGATCACCGCGCTCATTTTCGGCGTTTTCTCGCTCCTCGAGCAGGGGATGCATCACTTCGCGACCGGTGACCGGTTCGGCTGGGCGCTTCAGGCGACGGTTGCCCTCGGGCTGGCGATGGTACTGAGCCCTCTGCATCACCGCCTGGAGCGGGGAATCGAGCGGCTCTTCTTCGGGCGCCAGCTGCGCGCCATCGCTGCACTCAGGCGCTTCGCCTCAGAGTGTGCCTTCGTCGAGCGCGCGGACCGGCTTCTCGAGCTTGCGATCGAGCGTCTCCTGATCCAATCGGCTGCCGCTGCCATTTACGAGCGCACGCCGTCGGGCTACGCCCGCAAGGCCGCGCACGATGGTCCCTGGCCGGAGCTGATCGACGTGGACGATGCCGTTTTCGTGTCACTGCGGGCGGGCGCCAAGGAGATCGATCTCGAGAGCGGCGAAACTTCCATCGCTGCCGAGGGTTTCGCCTTTCCGATGACGGTCGCCGAGACCCTCGCGGGTGCCGTGATCTGCCGCCCGCGCGATGGTGAGCAGTTCGCCCCGGACGTGCGCGCGGCGCTCGCGGAGGTCGCGCGCAATCTCGGCATGTCGCTCTACATCCTGCGCAATCGCGAGCAGGCGCGGCTCGTCGCAGACATCGCAGCCGAGCGAGTGGACGAGCCGGCCGCACGGCGGCGCGCCCTGCTGCTCATGCAGGGCGCCACCTAGGAGGAGACCGAGCGGGAGCACACGGAGACACGCCGCGGCGCCTACTTTTCGCAGGCAAAGCTGCGCTCGCTCTTCGGATCCCCGCCCTTGTAGCGCGCGACCGTAGGATACGGACAGAGTGGACGGGTGACGCCGGGAAATGATTTGCCGCGTGCGACGATTCGCTCCGGCGCTCGGCCTTCCTCGACCCAGCCTTGGATCGCAGCGAGCATGTCGAACTCATCGGTTGCAGGGCCGCCGCCGCAGTGGGTCATCCCGGGAACCAGAAACAGTCGGGCCCAGTCCTCGAGGTAACCGCCATTTGCGGACTGCAGCCGGTCATACCAGCCGGCCGTCGCGAGCGGCGAAAGTCCCTGATCGCTCAGGCCGTGATAGAGAATGAGCTTGCCGTGGCGCGCGAAACTCTCCAGATACACCGCATCGGCATCGGTGATCTGCGCCGTCTCGGTGAGTCGCTGCGGATCGCGATCGAAGTTGAATTTCATCGCATCGAACGGCGGGTCAGGCGGCGTCATGGTGAGGTAGCGCAGCGAATCGAAGCCGAGCGTCGCATCCGCGGAATTCAGCACTCCGTTCGGCGAGGTGCCGAAGTGCATGTGGTAGAAGGCCGGATCGGCGATTCCGGCGTCGTAGGGAAATGCGGCGTAGAGTGCGCGCCCGTGCGAGTCGTGCGGCCCGCCCATCAGCGCCTTGAGCGCGCTCACCTGAGCCCGCGTGAGGCAGCTCGGCGTTTTTCCGCCGCGGCATGTGAGCACAGCCGGATCGAAGTGGCAGGCGCGGTAGTCGTTGATGATCCCATCCGCCAGTCCGTCCAGTGCGTCGCACTGCCTTAGAACGGCGTTCGCGACGAGTCGCAGATCTCCTTCCGACATGACGCGGCTCAGGATCGGACGCCCCTGCGGGTCCTTCGGCGCGGCGCGCGCGAGCACGATCTCGTTCCACGCCTGATCGAGGTTGATGCGCGTGAAGCGGAACGTCGGGTCACCGGCCACCACGCCATCGAACTGCAGGGGCATCCGCTCGACCACCATCATCGCCTGGCGCCCCCCGTTCGAGCAGCCCAGGAAGTACGACCGGCGTGGCGCGTGACCGTAGAATCGGGCCACGAGCGCCTTGGCAATGGACGTTGCTTTGTCCACCGCGTTGTACGCGTAATCGATCCGCGCCTGCTGATCGAGCGCGAAGTGCGCATCGAGCATCGAGGCGCTGCGATGGCCGCCGTCGGTGGAGGCGACCGCGAATCCGCGCGCGAGGGCCGGCGGCCGGATGGTTCCCCATACCGAGCCGTAGCTCGGGCGCAGGATGCCATCGAGCCCACCGCCGCCCTCGAATGCAAAGCGGCCGTTCCAGGTGATCGGTAGGCGCAGCTCGATGCCGATGCCGAGGCGCTGACCCTCGGCGCCGCTGCGCGGTGCGAGCGTTGCGATGAAGAGGCAATGCGCGGGCACGACCGCCCCCGGCGCAGTGGCCGGCGCTTCCCCGGGCAGCGAGTGCGCCGGGCCGGCAGGCACCACGCGGGCTGTCTCGATCACGAGCTGCGGCCACTCGAATGAACGCAGTGCGTGGCACCGGACCGCCCACGAGGGCGCAGTGGCAGGCGCCGGGGCCGCGACGGCGGAACCTGCCGATGCCGCGACTCCCCCGAGCAGTACCGCTCCGCAAAGCCCGATCAACCAAGCTCGTCTTAGGCCAACGGATGACATCGAAATCTCCCGGACTTCGATCGGTACGCCGCAGGCAGGACCGCCGAACCTGAGTCCGATAATGCCCGGCTCCCGGCCGATGAGGCAATGCGTCTCCTGAGCTGCCGCGGCCGGGCGCGGTGTTGCCGGCTGATGGCCCATTTCGGCGGCCCTGCCCCGGTCGCGCTATCCTCGTGCACCGATGAACGTTCCCAGCCGGTTCTCCGCACGAGCTTTCGTTCCGGCCGTCGCGTGCATCGCGGCGCTCGCCATGCACGTGCCGGGCGCCCGGGCCGAGGACGGGCATGAGCTTTGGCTCCGCTATCATCTGCTCGAGCAACCGTGGCGCGACGAGTACCGCAGGACCGTGCGGCAGCTCGTCGCCTGTCCTGATGAAGGGCTGAGCGCCGCACGCTCCGAGCTCGTGCGCGGCATCACCGGTCTGCTCGGCAGCTCCCCCGAGCTCAGCGCCCAGGTCACCCGCTCCGGGGCGGTGCTTTTTGGCACGGCACGCGCCTGCGCGCACCTCATCGGCGAGCCGCTACCGTTGAACGGCCTCCCAGCGCTCGGCAAGGAAGGATACGTGATCGACAGCATCGCCGTGCGCGGCCGCCCGGTCACGGTCATTGCCGCGAACACCGCCACCGGTGTGCTCTACGGCACATTCAACTTCCTGCGTCTGCTGCAAACGCACCGACCCGTCGATCGTCTCGCGATCACCTCGAGCCCGCGACTCGAGCTGCGCGTGCTCGACCACTGGGACAATCTCGACGGCACGGTCGAGCGCGGCTACGCCGGGCGCTCCATCTGGCATTGGGAGAGTCTGCCCGGGCATCTCGACCCTAGGTACGTCGAGTACGCGCGCGCGTGCGCCTCGATCGGCATCAACGGCACGGTGCTCAACAATGTCAACGCGAGCGCCACCATTCTCACGCGGCCTTATCTGCTGAAGGTGGCCGCACTCGCCCATGTGCTGCGCCCGTATGGGCTCAAGGTATACCTCTCGGCACGGTTCAGCGCGCCCATCGACATCGGTGGGCTGAAGACAGCCGATCCGCTCGATCCGGCCGTTCGTGCCTGGTGGCGCTCGAAGGTCGAGGAGATTTATCGGTTGGTTCCGGACTTCGGCGGCTTTCTCGTCAAGGCGAACTCGGAGGGACAGCCCGGGCCGCAGGACTACGGTCGCACGCACGCGCAGGGCGCGAACATGCTCGCGGATGCGCTTGCCCCGCACGGCGGCATCGTCATGTGGCGCGCATTCGTCTATGGCCGGCTGAACGAGGATCGCGCGCGGCAAGCGTACGACGAGTTCGTGCCGCTCGATGGGAAGTTTCGCGCGAACGTGCTCTTGCAGGTGAAGAACGGGCCGATCGACTTTCAACCCCGCGAGCCCTTCAGTCCGCTATTGGGCGCGATGCGCCGAACTGCGATGATGATGGAGCTGCAGATCACGAAGGAGTACCTGGGGTTCGCGACCCATCTCGTGTACCTCGGACCCCTGTACGAAGAGGTGCTGCGCTCGGAGACGTATGCGAAGGGGAAGGGCTCGACGGTCGCGCGCGTGGTCGACGGATCGCTGTTCGGCTACGGGCACACCGGGATGGCCGGCGTTGCGAACATCGGTTCCGACCGCAACTGGACCGGATCAACGTTCAATCAGGCGAACTGGTACGTCTTCGGCCGGCTCGCGTGGGATCCCACGCTGAGCGCGAAAGCCGTCGCGGAGGAATGGGTGCGCATGACCTTCTCCAACGACCCGGCGTTCGTCTCATCCGTTGTCGCGATGATGATGGGCTCGCGGGAGGCGGCAGTCGATTACATGACTCCGCTCGGCCTGGCTCACATCATGGCGCGGGACACGCATTACGGGCCGGGGCCGTGGGTATCGGGAGGGCCGCGGCCCGAGTGGACGGCAGTCTATTTCCATCACGCCGACTCCAGTGGAATCGGATTCGACCGCACCGCGAGCGGCAGCGACGCCGTCGCCCAGTACGCTCCGCCCGTGGCACAGCGGTTCGCGAATCTCGCGACGGTTCCGCAGAAGTACCTGCTCTGGTTCCACCACGTACCCTGGGAGTACCGGCTCGCCAACGGACGAACCGTGTGGGACCAGCTCGTCCTCACCTATACGCGCGGCGTCGCGGAAGTTCACGCGATGCGAAGGACCTGGAGCGGCCTTGCCACCTACGTCGACCCCGAGCGCTTTGCCGAAGTCAGCGCGTTCCTCGCGATTCAGGAGCACGAAGCGCGCTGGTGGCGTGATGCGTGCATCGCCTACTTTCAATCGATCTCCAAGCGCCCGCTCCCGCCTGGCGTTGCGCCGCCCCAGCTCTCTCTCGCCGAGTACGAATCGATCTGCTACCCGCACGTCCCAGGCTATAACGCCGAGAAGCCTGCCTGCTGGCCACCGAAGCCGCTCCCACCGTGAAGCTAGGCAGCGCTGCGGTCCGGCGATCCGGCATCGTTCGCCAGATGCGGCGCCAGCCCCTGGATGATGACGAGCGCGAGTAGGTAGGCTGAGGCTGCAGCGGCAAAGACCGGCACGTAGCTGCCCGTTGCCTGGAGCAACCAGCCGATCCCGGCCGACACGAGCATGCCGCTCAGGGCGCCTGCGAATCCGCCGACGCCGACGATCGAGGCCACCTCGGCACTCGGCGCCAAATCCGATGCGAGCGCATAGAGATTCGCCGACCACCCCTGATGGGCTGCCGCAGCAAGGCCGATCACCGCGACCGCCGCCCACAGATGCGACACCTCTGCGGCGAACGCGACGGGTACTACGGCGAGCGCACAGAGGAGCATCGTGAGCTTGCGGGCCCGATGGACGCTCGAGCCCCGCCGTGCAAGTCGGCCCGTGAGCCATCCCCCACCGACGCTGCCCACATCCGCGAGCAGGTAGATGGCGATCAGCGGCGGCCCCAGCGCAAGCAGATCCAAGCCGTACCGCGCATTCAGGAACTTGGGCAGCCAGAAGAGCAGAAACCACCAAACGGGATCGGTGAGGAGCTTTCCGGCGACAAAGGCCCAAGGCCCACGCCGCTGCAGAAGTTGCGCCCAGCTCGCGCGCGTGGCCCGCTCATGGGCGCAAGCTCCGCCGTCAGGTCGGGCGGCCGGCGATGGCCTCTGCACGAGCAGCCAGAGCACCACCCACGTGGCGCTCAGTACGCCCGTGAAGAGGAACGAGGCTCTGAGCCCCCAGTGCGCAGCAACGACCGGCACCGCAAGCGGCGCGAGGACGGCACCGACATTCGAGCCGGCGTTGAAGATACCGGTCGCGAGCGAGCGCTCGCGGGGTGCAAACCACTCGGCGACCGACTTGACGGCGGCGGGGAAATTCCCCGATTCGCCGAGCCCGAGAAAAAAGCGGGCCACCCCGAACCCGAGCACGGTCCTCGCGAGCGCGTGACTCATTGCCGCGAGGCTCCACACGCCGATGGCCAGCGCGTACCCGATGCGGGCGCCGACGCGATCGATCAATGCACCCGCACCCAGCAGGCCGAGCGCGTAGGCCCCCTGGAACGCCGCGACGATGTAGCTGTAGTCGCGCTCCGTCCACCCGAAGATGTGCGAGAGCTGAGGTGCCAGCACCCCGAGCACCATGCGGTCGATGTAGTTGAGCGTGGTCGCCGCGAACAGCAGCGCACAGATTCGCCAGCGCGCGTTACCCGCGACCGTTTGCAGCCCTTCTACGAGTGGCCTCGCCAAGTGACCCCCGGCAAGCTCAATTCGTGACCGAGGCCTCAACGAATGCCGATCTCGAACGGCCCCGCGGGAAACCCGGACCGGTCGTAGAGCGTGCACACCGGACTGTCGCCCCAGCAGTACCGAACCCGCGTCGGGGACATGCCGGTCGGCACGGCGAGGATGACGCTGTCGTGCTCGATGCGGGCATCGGCAAAGCGGCAGCTCTGTGCGCTGCGGCCGCACAGCTCAAATCCGATCGGCGTTTCGTGACTGTAGGCGACGAGTCCGCCTTCGACCCCCTCGAACGGCACCGTTACGCGAGCGGCACCCCGCACGACGCCGCGCGGAACGGGGCCCGATGGCGCGACGTTCTCCCCATAGATCAGATGACGCGCGGCACGCGCAAGGCGCACTCCCAGGTCCTGCTTGTCGGTCGGGTGGAGGTTCCGCGGCTCGCCGATGTCGATCGTCACCGCGAGTGCGGCGTGCGGATCATGCGCGACCGCCAGGCGCTGCGCCTCACGGAGATTGGCCCAGTCGGACTCGGAGGGCTGTAGCACCGGAGCCCCGTAGTTCGGCAGCTGCACGATGAGAAAGGGCAGGTTCGCGCCGAACTGCCGTCGCCAGTCGCTCATGAGCTCCGCAAGCAGCCCCTGATAGGATTGCGTCTCATCGGTGTTGGACTCGCCCTGATACCAGAGGATGCCGCGCAGGGCGAGCGGCCCGAGCGGGGCAATCATGGCGTTGTAGAGCGTCGTCACCCCGCTGACGGACTGCCAGGGTGCTGCGGGTGGAAAGCCGACCTGCTTGGGTACGATGCGGTACTCCCACCCGCCTAGCCGGAGCGGCTCGCCCTGTCCGAGCAGCAGGCTCTGCGTACCTGCCGCGAGCAGTCCACCGCCTTCGTAGGTGCTTGCAACGTTCACCACGATGAGGTTTTCGCCCGCGTGCAACAGGCCCGCGGGCAGCCGATAGGTCCGCTGCGCCCCGTAGCCGAACGTGTTGCCGAGTGGGCGCCCGTTGATCCAGGTCTCATCCGTTTGATTGATGGAGCCGAGCACGAGCGCATTCGCGTTCTTGGCCTGCGCGCCGGTCAGCCGAACGACGGTGCGAAACCACACGAGCCCGTTGAAGTCCTCGAGCTCACGGACGCCCCAGCGCTGCCAGTTTCCGAGCCCGGCGGGCGCGGCCTTCCAGTCATGGGAAGACACGCTCGCTTGCCAGGGCTCGGTGCCGGGGCGCTCGCCCGTGCGGCTGCGCCACCACTGCTCCCATTCCCGGGCGAACCTCTGCTGTGCGGCCTGCGGATCGCGCGCGTAGAGCGATACCAGCTCGAGCTCGGGTCGCAGGCGCCCGTGCGCCAGAAGGCCTGCGCGTGGGAGCCAGGCTTCGATCCGCGAGCCCCCGAGCGAGGCATGCACCAGCCCGATGGGCACATGCGTCGTCTTCTGCAGTTCCCGCGCAAAGAAGAAGCAGGCGGCCGACCACTCGGGCACCGTCGGGGGTGCTGCGATCTCCCACACGAGCGGGTGCGGGAAACGCGCGACAGGCTCCGGACTGCTTGCGGCGCCGATCGTCGCCATGCGGATGCGCTCGTTGAATGAAGTCTCGATCTCGTGGCGCGAGTCCCCGACGCGGCGCACCGGCAGCGTCATGTTCGACTGACCGGAGCAGAGGAACACATCCCCGACAAGCACATTCACCACGGATTGATTGACATCCCCGCTCGAGCGCACGGTGAGAAGGAACGGCCCCCCGGCCTGCTGTGCAGGCAGTACGGCTCGCCAGCGTCCCGAGCCATCGGCGCGCGTGCGTTTGCTTGCGGAACCCAGCGAAACCGTGAGGACAGTATCCGGCAGAGCGTGTCCCCATACCGGGATCGGCCGCTCACGCTGCAGCACGATTCCATTCCCGAAGACAGGATCGAGCAAACTCGGCTCTGGAGCGACGGGCGCAGCCACCGCCCGCGCTTCGATCGTCAGAATCGCGACCGCGATCCAGGCCATCGACGCTCGAGTCATCGCCACCGCCCGCTCTCAGTACTTGCAGTGCCGCGCGACGATGCTCTCGGCGAGCTCCTGCCGCCCGGAGCGCGGCGCCGGATCGAGTCCTTTCTCCGTCGCGAGATCCGCGAGGCTCGCAAGATCTATCGAGC
>JASHUC010000078.1 GCA_030040235.1 Gammaproteobacteria bacterium
TGGCATTCCCCGGCAGGTCATAGAGGTAGGGCGCAGCCTGGCCGAGCGGATGTCCCGCGTTCTGGGTCGCAATGGCCCACAGGGCCGAGAACATCGGCGTCGCCAGACTCGTACCGCCAACTGCCTCGATGACGAATTCCGCAGGTTGCCCATTCTGCGCAGGCGCCGCGGTGTAGATGATCTCGACCCCCGTGTAGGGATCGGCGAGCCAGGCGATGTCCGGCACCTGGCGGCGGAGCCCTCCGAGACCGCGCTGGAAATCGGGCACCGCATAGAGATCGCTCACGCCGCCGCCGCCGCCGTAGAGGAAGCCCTCGTTATTCGGCGGATCGATGGGCGGACTGCCTGTGGCGATCGTGCCGGCAATCTGGGTGATGCTCGTGCCCCACGGGCTCTGCCAGGCAATGTTCCCTCTGGGCGTGAGCACCATGCTGATGCCGCCCACGCCGGTCACATAGGGCGAGCTTGCCGGCCAGCTGACATCGTAATTGCCGGCGAGCTCGACCGCGTTATTGCCTTCATCGCCGCTTGCAAAATCGAGCGATGCGCCCGTCGCGCCGATGAGCTTGAAAAGCTGGTCGCCATACTGCTGGAGGGCAGGATAGAGGCCAGCCTCGACATTCGACCAGCTGTTGGAGATGGCCGCCACGTGCGGCTGCTGCGCGGCAAGGAGATCAGCGGCAAACAGGTCGCTGAAGCTCGCGCTTGCGGCGACGACCAGTACGATCTTGGCGTCCGGGGCGATGGAATGCACCCACTCGACATCGAGCGTGGTCTCCGTGGCCCAGACCGCATTGGCATCGGTCGAGTAGTTCGATTCGGTCGGGTTGCCGACGATCTGAAGGTTCACGGGCGGCAGGCCCATCGCCTCGGAGAACACCGCGGCGTCCTGCTGGATGGTGATCGAGCCATAAGCGTCGACGATCGAGACCGTCATGCCCTTACCGTCGAGGCCCGAGCGATAGAGCGCGTTCAGGTCGTAAGCGCCCTGCACATCGCTTGCCGAATAGGCGCACGGGGCGACCGTTCCCGGCGCAGTATTGTCGATGCTCTGTCCGTAGCGATTGCCCTCGTAATGGGCGCTCACGCCACCGCCGCTGAAGCTGACCGAAGTGGTGCCGTTGAAGCACTGGTTCGAGAAGTAGATGCCGCTCGGATTGGCGCCGAGCGGTTGTGGGCTCGGCGGCACGCCCTCGGGATCCGTCTGGCGCACGATATTGGTCAGCGCCTGCACGCTATGCGGCAGGCGCGCGACGTTCGGCATGCCTCCGAGATCCGAGAGGCCTCCCACGGCACCGACGAGCGGGGCAATCGCCGCGGGAACTCTTGCTCCCATGGGGCTTGCGCGGAAGGTCATGTCCTTCAAACGGTATTCATGCAGCTCAACGTGCAGCGTCCGCTGCACCTGCCCCACGGTGCCCGAGACCCTCACGAACATGTTGTCGGGGCCGACGCCGGTGACCGCAAAGCCCTGCGACTTGAGGAAGTGGCTCACGGTCGCCACGCTGGCCGAAGTGGGCGAGTACTGGGCGTTGATCTGCGCGCTTGAAAGATAGGCAGCGTTCCCGGCGTGCGCTGCCGCGAGCAGTTTGTCGAGGTTCTGAACGTCGCGCAGCTTCAGCCAGAAGGTGAGCTGGATTGGCGTTGCAGCCGCGACCGGTCCGAGATCCGTCGAATATTGAATGATCCGCGGCGCGCCGCCATCGAGGCGCGGGGCCGCGAGCGCCGTGCTTGCGAGCATGCCGAATGAGGTGACTGCAAGGAAGCCCAGGAACAAGCCATGCGAGCTGCCGGCAGCCCGTGTACGAGCGATGGCCTTCATCGAATTTCTCCCTGTGTTATTCGATTCGGGTATGAACGGGCGGAGTCGGCTCCGCTTTTGTGTGCGCAGTGTGCGCCTGCAACCGTATCTTGTCAGCCTCTTATGTCCTCTCCCCGTTGCGCCCAGATGACGGGCCGCAGCTTATCCTCGCCGGGCGAGCGCCGCTTTAACATAACTCGAGGGGCGGCCGGCCCCTGCGGACTGATAGCCGTCATCGCTCGAATCGAGGGCGGCACGACGAGAACGAAGGAAGCCTCATCCCGCTCCCAGGATCAGCAGGACGTCGTCATTCTTCGGGAGATGTTGAAACGGCGCTGACTGCGCCGACGCCCTCAGGACGGCGCGGCGGCTTCGGCCGCCGGGGATCGGCGCACGCCCGGCTTGTAGCCTCCGGCGATGGTGCGGAATGCGACGTTCAGCCGGTTCCACGCATTGATGCTGGCAATGGCCAGGGTGAGATCGATCAGTTCCTGGTCGCTGAAGTGCTGCCTCGCGAGCTCATAGACGTCGTCGGGAACGTGAGTCTCGGCAACGAGGGTCACGGCCTCGGTCCACGCAAGTGCGGCGCGCTCGCGCTCATCGAAGAACGGTGTCTCGCGCCAGGCATCGAGCGCGTAGAGGCGCTGCTCGGACTCGCCCTCCACGCGGGCATCCTTGGTGTGCATGTCGAGGCAGTAGGCACAGCCGTTGATTTGGGATGCGCGCGTCTTGATCAAGTGCAGCAGACGGGATCCCAGGCTCGAGCCGAGTAGATAGCTCTCGATCGCGAGCAAGGGCTGTATGGCCTTGGGCTTGACGCGCTGGAGTTCGATTCGGGGCTTCATGTGAATCTCCGTCATGTGATGGCCCCAACCTTGCGCGGTTGGCGCCGACGTCGCAAGCTTATTCGGGTTCAGGGCCATCCTGGAGCAAGTCGATGATCAAGACGCTCGCTTGCACGATCACTTTGATGGGTCTCAGCTTCCTGGCCGCGACCTGTGCCTCCGCCGCCGGGCGCGTGAGCTGCAACCAGAGCTGCCTCGAGAAAATCGGCGCTGAGTACCGCGCGGCGTACGTGAAGCACGATCCGGCGCTCGCACCGTTCGCCGCCCATGTGCGGTTCACCGAGAACAATGTCGTTCTCAACTTTCCGGACGGCAGCTGGGACGTGGTGACTCGGGAGGTGGGTCCGTCCCTCACCTTCAGCGATCCCGCAACGGGCGGCGTCGGAATCTACACGGCGATCATGATGCGCGAGATACCGGCCTTCCTCGCGATCCGGCTCAAGGTGCAGAACGGCAAGATCACGCAGGTCGAGCATCTTCTCTCCACCAAGCGAGCGGTGAGCGGTCCGCCCACCCCGTTCGGCGATGTGACGCATCTGGTGCACGATCCGGTGATGAGCGAGCTCCTGACGGCCTCCGAGCGCAGGCCACGCGCGGCGCTCATCCGGATTGCCGATGGCTACTACTCCACCCTGGCCCGCAACGACGGAACGTTGCACACCGTCTTTTCCCCGACGTGCCACCGGATCGAGAACGGGCTCGAGACGGCGAAGCGTGGCGGCGGATGCGCAGCGCAGTTTCGCCTCGGCATCTACCGCTTCAACGAGCGTGTGCGGCGCGAGCCGATCGTGGTGGACGAAGCGCGCGGGCTCGTCATGTTCCGGGGCTTCATCGATCACAAAGGAACGCTGATCGACTACAAGCTCACGGACGGAACGGTGCGCAAATCGCCGTTTGCCGAGCCCCACACGTGGAGCTTCATCGAGACTTTCAAGGTGAAGAACGGGGAGGTGGGCCCGGTCGAGGCCGACTTCATCGGCTCGCCGTACTACATCAAATCGCCCTGGTCGAAGGACAAGCCCTGCTTTCCATGAGCGCGGAATAGACTCCGCAGCCACCGGCGGCACGGTTTGCAGGGCGGGAAACCCATGGTTGCACCCGCACGACTTTCAGTAGTGGCGCTCACGCTCGGAGCGCTGGGGCTCGCTGTGGCTCGTGGACAGGAAGTGCAGACCCCATCGCGCGGCTCCCCGGCGCGACGCCAGGAGGTGATCGTGACGGCCGAGTCGCTCGACGACGCCGGGGACACGCAGACCGTGCCGGTCTCGATGACGGAGCTCAGCGCCGCGCAGCTTCAGGAGGGCGAGATGGACACGCTCTCGGACCTCGCCTCGCAGGTTCCGGGACTCGAGGTCAACGGCATGCTCGGGGAAGGGACGCCGCTCTTTTCGCTGCGTGGCATCTCCGCGCTCGATTACGGGCGCGCGCAGCGGAGCCCCGTTGCGATGTACGTGGACGGTGTCGCCGAAGACAACGTCGTGCTTGCGGGCGTCGATCTCTACGATCTCGACGGCGTGGACGTTCTGCGCGGGCCGCGGGGAACGCTCGATGAGTTGAGCGCGACCGCCGGAGCGATTGACATCCTGACCCACGCGCCCGGATTCGACGACGAGGGCTACTTGCAGATTGGAACGGGCGACTACGGGCGCGAAGAAGCCGAGGGCGCCCTGCAGGGTGCCCTCGCCGATACACTTGCGGCGCGGCTCGCGTTCACCTACACGAAGGTCGACGGCTTCGTGCACGACATCCTGCCCGGGCAGCCAGACCTCGAGGGCGTGGACCAGTACGGCATGCGGCTCGGTACGGTCTATCGCCCGAATGACAGCCTCACGCTCCTGCTACGCTACTCGCGCAGCATGCAGGATCCCGAGAACTATGCCGTCATCGACGGCTGCGTCACACCGCCCATTCCCTCGGGCTGCGCTCCGGGCGGGGTGGGATTCACCGGATACTACCGCACGACGACCGGCACGCTCGCGGGGCAGCCGCTCGAGGCCGACGAGATCGCGCAGAGCTTCACCGAGCGGCGTCGCCAGGACGATCAGAGCGTGTCCCTCACCGCCGATTGGACACTGTCTCCAGCCCTGGGGCTCACATCGATCAGCTCGTGGAGCGAGGGCTCGCTCTTCAATCCCGAGAATACCGATGGCGCACCGATCGATGTGCTGAAGACGATCTCGTACGAGTACGTGGGCGAGGTGGCGCAGGATCTGCGCCTCACCGCGCGCAGTGGGGACCGGTTCACCTCGCTCACGGGCGTCCGCTATGATCACGAGGATCTTTTCAACACCCTCGAGGTGCAGCTCCTCAACGACTATCCTGACTGCGTTGCGAGCTCCTTCGGCGCGGACGACGGGTATGCGGTTGGAAGCCTCCTCAATCCGGGCTGTCGCTACGCGAGCGCGTACGACGAGCTCGAAGAGAGCTTGGCCGCTCACTCCGATGCTACCTACCGGATAGACCGCGTGATCGCGCTCGAGGCCGGCGTGCGCTACGAGCATGACGAGGCCGAACAGAGCAATGCGCTCGCGCAACTGCGCGGGAGCGATGAGGTGCCGATCGCCAACATCGTTCCAGGAACGATCGTGGACGGAGCATACGAGCCGCTCGAGGCGCTCCCAGGCTCGCCCGACTACGCCGCGATCGTCGATGCGACGACGGGACAGTCGCTGGAGGATTCCGTGGCGACCGGGCGCGCCGGGGTCGATTTCACTCCGACGCGCGACAGTCTGCTTTATTTGAGTTACGCCACCGGATTTCGCCCGGGCGCTTTCAATCCGGAGTTCTACGCATCGGCGGCCGATCTCACCCGGGTCGAGCCCGAGAAGGTCGGCACCGCGGAGGCGGGGGTCAAATCGACCTGGCTCGGAGGAATCCTGCAGGCAAACGGTGCCGTGTTTCACTCCGAGTATCAGGACCAACAATCACTCGATACGCTTCTCACCGGGCAGCAGCTGCTCATCAACCTGCCGCGCTCGAAGATCGATGGCGCAGAGCTGGACCTCACCGTGCATCCGGCTCCGGTGCTGACGCTGCACGCCGGAGTGGCGCTGCTTCACTCGCAGATCCAGGAGGCTCGGATCGAGGGCGGACTCATCGATGCGGCCGGCAACAGCCTGCCTTTCGCGCCTTCGGCTGCCGCATCGTATGCCGCCGATTGGAATGCCTTCTCGTGGCGGGCCGCGGGGCTCACGCTGCACCTGGATGGGACCTACACCACCAAGCAATATTTCGATCTCGCCGACACACAGAGCATCGCTCAAGGCGGCTACGGATTGTTGAATGCTCGAGGGATCGTGCATGCTGCGGACAACCGATGGGCCGTGAGCGCCTGGTGCCGAAACCTTTTCGACAAGCTGTACTGGACCGACGCGACGAACCTCGAGGCGCTGGGATTCGATTATCGGCACCGCGGCGTACCGCGGATGTACGGCGTGGATTTGACGGTGCGGT
>JASHUC010000079.1 GCA_030040235.1 Gammaproteobacteria bacterium
TCGGGCGGGGTCGAGGCGCGCCGGCGCAAGCCGTGCATCAGGGCCGTGAACAGCAGGGCGTGAATGGCCACCACGGCCGCGAGAGCGGCTCCACGGCGCAGGATCGAAGCTCTGATCCGTCCCAAGGCCACTCTCCCTCGTTTGAGGAGAGTGGACCGGTCCTAGGCGTCAGGGTTCACTCGTGCGGCCGGCCTCAGTCGGCCTCAGTCGGCCTCGCCGAGGCCCCAGCCGCCGTCGATCACGATCTGCTGGCCGGTGAGGTAGCCCGAGGCGGGCGAGGCGAGGAACAGCGCGAGCCCCTTGATGTCCTGCGGAAAGCCGACGCGGTGCATGGGGACGTGCTTGGAGACGATTTCCTGCACGGCGGGATTCTTCGCGTGTCCGCCGCCGATGTTGGTGATGAAGAATCCGGGTGCAATCGCGTTGACCGTGATGTTGTAGGCGGCGAGCTCGAGGGCGATGTTCTCCATGAGATGCGCTGCGCCCGCCTTCGCGGCCATGTAGGCGGCCCCGATCACCCCTTCGCATTTGATGGCTGCGAGAGAGGTGGTCACGATGATTCGACCGCTCCGGCGCGGCTTCATGTGACGCGCGGCGGCTCTGCAGGTTGCGAACACGCCGTTGAGGTTGATATCGATGACGCGATTCCAGCGCTCGTCGGTGTAGTTCTCGAGCGCGCCCTCGGCGACCCGCGGGCGCTGCGCGCCGACCCAGCCGCTGACGAAACCCGGGCCCGAATCGATCCCGGCGTTCGCGAACACCACATCGAGCCGGCCATGCGCGTCCACGGCATCCTCGAATGCCGCATCGAGGGCCGCATGATCCCGCACATCGACGACTGCGCCGCGCACCTCCCAGCCCGCCTTGCGAAGGCGCTCGGTTTCCTCGGCCACGCGCTCGGCGTGCACGTCGAGGAGGGTGACCCGGGCCCCGTTCTCGGCCAGTGCCTCGCCATACCCGAGCCCGAGCCCGCTTGCGCCGCCCGTGACGATGACACCGTAGCCCTCCACTTTGAACAGATCTGCAATCTTCATCGTGCTCGCTCCGCTGCCGGCTGCTCGAGCTCGGCATCTTACTCCCGCGCTCGCGCAGGTCGAGCGCAGCGCATGTGGCGTATGATTACCCCATGCGCACACCGAGCGCCCGTTGGCGCCGCCACCTTGCGCGGGTGGCCTTTTTTTTCGTGCTCGCTCCGGCACTCGCCCTCACGGCGTTCGCGGGCCAGATCTCATCGCCACCGGTAGCGACGCTTTCCCCGGATCAGCGCCCGACGCTCGTGATCGTGGATTCCCCGGCAGAGCTGATGATCATGCACCATGCGCATCCGCTCCCGCCGGCCAAGGCCGAGGAGCTGGCGCTGAAGCTGGGACTGTTCGCTGCGGGGCCCATCATCCGGCGCTATGCGCTCGAGGGCACCGAGCCGCTGCCGCGTGCCTGGCGCTCCGGGGAGCTGGACCGCGGATTTGCCGCAGCGCTCGCCGGCGCGCTCGACCGTACGGAATCGAACTGGCCGTGGCGCGCGTTGCGCATCGCGGGCTCGCAGACCGAGGCGAACGATGTGCTCGCCGAGCTGACCGGGCAGGACGTGGTTCTCGTGACCTTCCACTACGTACTCGACGATCAGCTGCGCACGGTGCAGCTCGAGGCCCGAGCGCGGGTGAAGTTCCTGCGTGATGCCGGTACGCCGCGCGAGTCGCGCACGCAGTTCACGATCGAGCACCTTTCGCGGCTGCTCGATGCCGATTGGGGACACCCGAAGAAGTACGCGGCCGAGTTCCGCTCCGGCGGCGCGCTCGATCAGATGGTCGACGGCGCGGCGCTCGATCTAAGCCGCGCGCTTGCGGTGACCGTCGCGCGGGTCACCACCGCAGCGCCGGATCTGCGCGTGGCCGGACCCCACTTCGCCGATCTGCTCGCGAAGCCGAAATGTCCGCAGTGCCGGCCGAGCGACCCGGTCCTGCACGAGGAGCCCGGAAGGGTGTGGGTTGCCCCCTCGAGACTCGCCGGCACGGTGCTCTCGCTGCCGGTGGAGACGGGCGGTCAGATCGCAAGCGAGGGTACGCACGGTTAGCGAGCGCGCAGCCACCCGAGTGTGTCTGCCGTTCGCTCGCTCGAGGGGTGGTACTCGGCGCCGAGCCAACCCTCGTAGCCGCTGCGCTCGATCGCGGCGAAAACCCGCTCGAAAGGCACCTTCCCCGTTCCCGGCTCGTGTCGTCCCGGGCAGTCGGCGAACTGCACGTGAGCGACCTGCGGCTGCACGGCCGCGAAGGCCACATCGGGCTCGAGACCGAGCCGCGCCGCGTGATACACGTCGAACTGCAGGCCGACGCGCCGGTCGCACGCCTCGAGCACGCGCATCGCCAGCTCAAAATTCGGCACGCAGTAGCCGGGAACGTCGAGCGGATTGACCGCCTCGAGCAGCGCTCGAGCTCCCACGCGCGCGAAGACCTCGGCCGCGATCGACAGGTGCTCGGCGAGCTGCTGCAAGCACTCCTCTCGCTCGTGAGGCTCGGCGCGCCCGGCGAGCACGTTGATGTTCGGGGTGGAAAGCGCCTGCGCGTATTCCGCCGCGCGCTCGAGGGCCGCCGGAAAGATCGACCGGTGCTCGCTCCGGCATGCCATGCCCGGTGACCGGTCCGGTCCCATCGGCGCATTGATGAGGATGACCGGCAAGCCGGCCTCGGCGGCGGCACGGGCGAGCTCGGAGGCGGGAAACTCGTATGGAATCTGGATCTCCGCGGCGCGGAATCCCGCCGCGCGCGCTGCGGCAAAGCGCGCGAGGAGCGGCAGCTCGCGAAACATCACGCTGAGGTTGGCTGAGAACTTGAGCACGGCGATTGGCGGCAGAAGCGTACCACGCCCCCCCGGCTGCAAGCGGCGCTCGCCCCGCGGGTGGCAGCTGGGGCCCAGCGAAAAACATGGAACCAGCCGACTTGAAGGCAATTCTAATGGGTAGGAGCGCGGCCCCGCGCGTTGATGAAGTTTCGCGTGGATTGCGCGCCCCGCCGCAAAGGAGCTTTGTCAATGAACACCACGTACATTGAGAGTCGGTCCACCGAAGCTGCTGCTTACGGTGGCTTGGTCGATGCGATTGGCGGCATTGCGACAGCAGTGCTTGCCATCATCGCCCTCTCGGGGTTTGCCCGCGAGGTGCTCGCCGGAGCCGCAACCATCGTGTTCGGCGCCGCGCTGCTCGTCCAAGCGGGGACCATTCTGTCCGAATATGCGAGCGTGGTCTTTCCGACCGGGGCGAGCGCAGCCTCGATCGGGATGGATGCTCTGAGCGGCGACGGAATCTCGGCAATGTTCTTGGTGGGAGCTGCCGGAGTGGTGCTCGGGGTTCTGGCTCTGCTCGGGATCGCCGCGCCGGTACTGACGGCCGTGGCGATCATCGCGTTCGGAGCCGCCCTCATGCTGAGCGCCGGCTCTGCCCGGCATCTGTATCAGCTGCAAGCCGTGACGAGACGCGGTGCCGTCGCGCCGTTGGGCGGTGAGTTGATCGCCGGCCAGATGGCTGCGGGCTCGGGCGGCCTGCAGATGGCGAGTGGGCTTGCGGCGGTCGTGCTCGGCATCCTGGCGGTGTGCGGTGTCTACAGGCCAGTCCTGACGCTCGTCGCACTGCTGGTGCTCGGGGTTACCGTCATCATGACGGGAAGCACCATGAGCGGCATGCTCTTGGGCTTCATGCGGCCGGCTTCGAGCCAGACGCTGCCGTGAGCATGTCCAATTAGACCAGCACGCAGGGTCGCCGGACGCCGGGTGGGCACCACCTTGCGTCCGGCGACGTTCCTCTCTCAGTATCCGAGCTTCAGGTTCACGACGGAGAGCATCTTCTCGCCGGCGGCGTAACGGCGCAGGTTCTCCCGCGCGATGATCCAGCGGTCGGCCCCCGACCGGTCGGATCGTGACGAGATGTGCGGAGTCACGATGACGTGCGGCGCGCGCCATAGCGGGTGATCCGGAGGTAGAGGCTCGGGATCGACCACGTCGAGGCCGGCGCCGCCCAGCCGGTGCTCATCGAGTGCCCGAACCAAGTCGGCCGTCACGACGCTCGCCCCGCGAGCGACGTTGATGAAGATCGCGCCGCGCTTCACGGCCGCAAAAAACTTCGCATCGAAGAGTCCCGTCGTCTGGGGCGTGAGGGGGGCGGTGTTGACGACCACGTCCGCCTGCTTCGCAAGCCCGAGCAACTCGCTCGGCTCACCGACGTAGCTCACGAAACCCGGTCCCTCGTGCCCATGCTCGCGCGTTGCAATCACCCTCATGCCGAGCCCGTGGGCCCGCTCGGCGACATCGGTTCCGATCCCGCCGAGTCCGACCACGAGCATGGTCTTCCCGGCGAGCATGCGCATCGGCGTCGTCGCGCCATCCCGACGGCTCCAGCGGGCGTGCGCCGTATCGACGGCGAACACATCCAGACCGTGTGCGAGCGCCAGGGCAAGCGCGATGGCGTGCTCGGCGATCGCGGCGGAGTCGATGCCGCGCATGTTGGTGACGAGGAGGCCGCGGCTGCGCACGGAGGCAAGCGCAACGCAATTCTCGACGCCCGCGGCGAGCGACTGGATCCAGCGCAGCTGCCGGGCATGGTCGATGATCGCTGGATCGCAGATCTCGGGGTTGAAGCCGATGATCACATCGGCGTCGGAGGCCGCGGCGATGGCTTCGGCGCGGTTGTGCGCCAGGACGAGCTGCGCCTCCGGTGCGGCGCGAGCGAGCGATTCGCGCTCGCTCGCGGTGCCGGCATTGAAGGCGAGGAGCACGATCTTGCGCGGCGGACGCCAGTCCGCCCGCTCGCGCACGGGAGCGGGCGCCTCCATGAGCCTCAAGCGGGCAATCACGGCGGCCGCCGAATCGGGTGCATCATCCGCACAGGCAGTCTGCGAGCTCATGGCGTACACGCCGCCGAGGAGTATCGCTCCCGTCAGGAGCAGCGTGCGCATGTGACGGGCCGACCGCAGGCGATCAGGTCCTGGTGCCGGTCGCCCGAGCGGTCCTCTCGCTGAGCTTGGTTTCCATCCACTGGCGCACGCGCCGGGCATCGGCGACGCGGGTGTACTTGCCGAAGGAGTTGAGGAGCACGATCACTACCTTGCGCCCCTCGATCATCGCCTGCATCACCAGGCAGCGGCCCGCCTCGGTGATGTACCCGGTCTTTTGCACGATGATGTCCCAGGCCGGATTGGAGACCAGGGCGTCGGTGTTGTGGAACTCGACCTCGCGTCGACCGACGCGCACGGCGTAGCGGCGATCCGTCGAGTACTCGCGGATGACCTTGTTCTGCGCCGCCGCCCCCACGAGCTTGGCGAGGTCCTCGGGGCTTGCGACGTTGTCACTCGAAAGTCCGGTCGGCTCGACGAAGTGAGCCGACGTCATGCCGAGCGCTTTCGCCTTGGCGTTCATGGCACGCACGAAAGCCACGGTGCCGCCCGGATAGTTTCTCGCCAGGGCGTGCGCCGCTCGATTCTCCGAGGCCATCAGCGCGAGGTGGAGCAGATCCCCTCGCGTGAGGCGGGTGCCGACCCGCAGCCGCGAATAGGCGCCGCGCCCGAGGCTGCAGTCTTCGCCGGTGATCTCGAGTACCTCATCGAGCGGCTGCCCACCCTCGACCACCACCAGCGCCGTGAGAAGCTTGCTGATCGAGGCGATCGGTTGCGCCACGTCGGCCCGCCGGGCGTAGAGGACCTTGGAATTGGTCTCGTCCATCACGAGCGCCTCGGTCGAGCGCAGCTGCGGGCCGTTGCCCGCGGCAATGAGACGATACCGGTGGTGATGGTGGTGACGATGGTGAGAGGATGGGGTCGTCGCAGAGGATTGCGCGCTCCCGGGTTGGCTCGCGAAGGCCAAGGGGGCCAACGCGACCCACACCAGCACGTGTGCCCGATTGAACAATTGCGCAACCCTCCCTTATCCCAACGGCGCGGTTGAGTATAGCTAAGCATGACGCATTGCGGGACACCGTGATGCGTCCCGGAATTTGACGTGTCCGAGCTGCGGCCTGTCGCACACCGTCGGTTAGAATCCCGTGCCGACGGATCAGCCGCGCCCACCCGGGGGTCGAACGATGCCGAGCGAGAAGGGGCGAATGTGCCCGCTGTGAAGCGCCGCTCGAGGCGCGCCGCCCGGCGGCCCCGTTCGCCGCTCCGGGAGCGCAAGGCGCGCTCGGTTCGCAAGCGCCGGTTGAGCCTGCGGGCGCTGTGGCCCGGCCCGCGCGTACGGCGGCGCTCCTTTCGTGCCTTGGCGCGTGCACCGCGGCTGCTGCAGTTCTCTCTCGGCCTCGCCGCGCTTGCCGCAGTGGCGCTTGCGATCAACTGGATTTATCAGGTGGTCCGCAA
>JASHUC010000080.1 GCA_030040235.1 Gammaproteobacteria bacterium
CGAGTATTGCCGTCATGCCCAGGCCCTTGCGCGTCATCTCCACGAGCCCTTCGGCCAGCGGCGCCTGCGGGGCGATGCGCGGCAGCGCATCGCCGCTGCGCATGACCTCCTCCACGTGCAACAGCAACCTGCGGCCCAGACTGCCTCCGGGGTGAGAGCGTGCGAAATCATCCGCCGAGAAGCCACGCGCCGTCAGCAAGGCGACCGCCAGTGCATCACCCATCACCAGTGCCGCCGTGGTACTGGCGGTCGGGGCGAGGTTGTGGGGACACGCCTCGACCGCGACGGCGACGTCCAGGTGCACTTCGGCGGCGCGCGCCAGCGTGGAGTCGCGGCTGCCGGTCAACGCAATCAGTGGAACGCCCAGCCGCTTGACGTAGGGCAGCAGCGCGAGCACCTCGGCGGTCTCCCCCGAGTTGGACAGCGCCAGCAGCACATCGCCGCGCGTGAGCATGCCGATGTCGCCGTGACCGGCTTCCCCGGGGTGCAGGAAGAACGCCGGCGTGCCGGTGCTCGAGAGCGTGGCGGCGATCTTGCGTGCCACGTGCCCGGACTTGCCCATGCCGGTCACGACGCTGCGGCCCGCGCAGGCCAGACAGACGTGACAGGCGGCCGTGAAGCTGCTGTCGAGCCGCGCCTGCAGCGCGGCGAGCGCCTCGATCTCGATGCCGAAGGTGCGGCGCGCCGCGTGCAGCAGCGTGGTCTCGCCGGTCTGACTGTGCTCGACATCGTTCATGGAAGGCCTCGCGCCCAGCGCATGATAGCGCCTGCCGCCCCACGCGGCAGGCTCGGGCAGGCCGCTTTCCGGGATACCGCCCCGCGCCGGACCGTGGCCGCGCGGTCGCCCGCCGATGCCGTAAGATGCGCCCATGAATGCACAGCAGGTGACGGACCTGATCCGCCGGTCGCTGCCCGCCGCGCACGTCGAGGTGCGCTCTGACGACGACACGCACTTCGCCGCAACGCTGGTCAGCAGCGCGTTCGAGGGTCTGCGCTCCGTCGCGCGTCACCAGCTGGTCTATCGTGCCCTCGGAGAGCGCGTCGGGCGCGAAATCCACGCGCTGTCGATCGAGGCTTTCACCCCGGCCGAGTGGTCCGCGCGACAGGCATCGGCGACCGGGGGTGGGGGCGCCCGGGAGGGCGACGCGGGCGCCGGCGGCGAGCGTGGATAAGCTGCAGATCGCCGGCGGCATCGCCCTCGAGGGTGAGGTACGCGTTTCCGGGGCGAAGAACGCCACACTGCCGATCCTGGCCGGTGCGCTGCTGGCCGAGGGGCCGGTGACGATCGGCAATGTGCCGCATCTGCAGGACGTCACCACGACCATCGAGCTGCTCGGTCGCATGGGCGTCACCGTGACGCTCGATGAGCACATGCGCATCGAGGTCGACCCGGGCACCCTCCGCGAATGTTTCGCGCCCTACGAGCTGGTCAAAACCATGCGCGCCTCCATCCTGGTTTTGGGACCGCTGCTCGCCCGCCACGGACGCGCGGACGTGTCGCTGCCGGGCGGATGCGCGATCGGCGCCCGGCCGGTCAACATCCACGTCGCCGGCCTGCAGGCGATGGGAGCGGAAATCCAGATCGAATCCGGCTACATCCGGGCGCGGGCCTCGCGTTTGAAGGGTGCGCGATTGGTGCTCGATACCGTCACGGTGACCGGAACCGAGAATCTCATGATGGCGGCGACCCTCGCCGAGGGGGAAACGGTCATCGAGAACGCTGCGCGCGAGCCCGAGGTGGTCGATCTCGCCCAGTGTCTGGTTGCCATGGGCGCCCGGATCCAGGGAGCGGGTAGCGACAAGATCACGGTGCAGGGCGTCGAGCGGCTGCGCGGCACGACTTACGAGGTGTTGCCCGATCGCATCGAGAGCGGCACGTACCTCGTGGCGGGCGCGATTACCCGCGGCAACGTGCGCATCAAGCACACCCGCCCCGATCACCTCGATGCGGTGCTCGCCAAGCTCGAGGAGGCCGGCGCCCGCATCGGCGTGGGGGACAACTGGGTGGAGCTCGACATGCGCGGCCGCAGGCCGCGCGCCGTGGATGTCCGTACGGCTCCTTACCCGGCCTTTCCCACCGACATGCAGGCGCAGTTCGCCGCGCTCGATGCGGTCTCTGCCGGGGTCGGAACGATCATCGAGACGATCTTCGAGAACCGCTTCATGCACATGCTCGAAATGCGGCGCCTCGGCGCCGAGATCCGCCTCGAGGGCAACACGGCGATCATCCGGGGGGTGGAGCGCCTGACCGCCGCTCCGGTCATGGCGACCGACCTGCGCGCCTCGGCGAGCCTGGTGCTCGCGGGGCTGGTCGCCGATGGGCGTACGGATGTGGAGCGCATCTATCACATCGATCGCGGGTACGAGACGATCGAGGAGAAGCTCGCGCAGCTCGGCGCGCAGATCAGGCGCGTTCCGAACTAGTATATCGCTCGGGATCGGGCATCCTGCCGCGACCCTCGCGGCGGCTCGCAAGAGGCGCGACTCTTGCGAGCCGCTCGCCACCTCCGGCGGCGGGGCACATCCTGTGCCCACCGCGGGCTTGGCCGTAGGCCTGAGTAGGCGCCCCGGTTGCGGGCCTGTCACAGAGAGGATCGCGTATGCAGCTCGGAATGGTCGGGTTGGGTCGGATGGGGGCCAACATGGTGCGGCGTCTCCAGGGCGGGGGACACGAGTGCGTGGCCTACGATCATGCCGCCGAGGCGGTGCGAGCCATCGCGGCGCAAGGTGCGCGCGGTGCCTCGAGCCTGAAGGATCTCGTCGCGGCGCTTTCGCCACCGCGGGCGATCTGGCTGATGGTCCCCGCACACGGGGTCGATGCGGTGATTGCAGATCTCAAGCCCCTGCTGAGCGCAGGGGACATCGTGATCGACGGTGGCAATTCTCACTACCACGACGACCTGCGGCATGCCGCGGAGCTCGGCCGCGCCGGTGTGCGTTTCGTCGATGTCGGCACCAGCGGCGGGGTGCTCGGCTTGGAGCGCGGCTTTTGCCTGATGATCGGCGGTGACCGCGAGAGCGTCGTCGCGCTCGATCCGATCTTCGCCACGCTCTCCCCGGGAGGCCGGCCGCCGGCTGCCGGTCACGGCACGGCGGAGCAGGGCTACCTGCACTGCGGTCCGAATGGCGCCGGGCATTTCGTGAAGATGGTGCACAACGGCATCGAGTACGGTCTGATGGCCGCCTACGCCGAGGGGCTCAACGTGCTCAAGCATGCGGCAGTCGGGCTCGAAGCGCAGGTGGCAGACGCCGAGACCGCCCCCTTGAGCGATCCGCGCCTGTTCCAGTACCGGCTCGACCTGGCGGCCATCACGGAGGTGTGGCGCCATGGGAGCATCATCACCTCGCAGCTCCTCGATCTGACCGCTGCGGCGCTCGCGCGTGACCCGCAGCTCGCCGGGTTCGCAGGGCACGTATCGGATTCGGGAGAGGGCCGCTGGACGCTCGAGGCGGCGATCGAGGAGGGCGTTCCGGCCTACGTGCTGAGCGCTGCGCTGTTCAGCCGCTTCGAATCGCGTGGCCGGGCCGAGTTCTCCGGCAAGGTGCTCTCGGCGATGCGGCTGGGATTCGGCGGCCACCAGGAGCGCTAGGCGCACATGCCGCAGGCCTCCGATGCTCTGGTGCTCTTTGGCGCGACCGGAGATCTGTGCTACCGCAAGATCTATCCGGCGCTGTACCACCTCGCCGCGCGCGGCCGCCTCGCCGTGCCCGTGATCGGGGTGGCTCGCGCGGGGTGGACGGCCGAGCAGTTCGGAGCGCGCGTGCGCGAGAGTCTCGCCAAGTTCGTGCCGCAGGCCGACCAGTCCGCAACCGAGCGGCTGGCGCGGCTGCTCAAGTACGTGGACGGGGACTATCGCGAGCCGAAGACATTTCAATCATTGCGTCAGATGCTGGGCGATGCGGCGCATCCGCTGCATTACCTCGCGATCCCGCCGACCATGTTCCCGGTCGTCGTGACGATGCTCGGCTCCTCGAGCTCGGCACAGGGCGCGCGCGTCGTCATCGAGAAGCCCTTCGGGCGCGATCTGCAGTCGGCGCTCAGCCTGAATCAGACCTTGCACCAGGTGTTCGACGAGTCGGCGATCTTTCGCATCGACCACTACCTCGGCAAGGAGCCGGTGCAGAACCTGCTCTACTTTCGCTTCGCGAACTCCTTCCTCGAGCCGGTGTGGAACCGCAATTACGTCGCCAGCGTGCAGATCACGATGGCCGAGAAGATCGGCGTCGCCGGGCGCGGGCGCTTCTACGAGGAGGCGGGCGCCATTCGCGACGTGCTGCAGAATCACCTGCTGCAGATCGTCGCATTCCTCGCGATGGAGCCGCCGGTGCGCTTCGCCCGTGATGCGCTGCGCGACGAGAAGGTGAAGGTATTTCGCGCGATGCGGCCGCTCGATCCGAGCCGGCTCGTGCGGGGCCAGTTCGACGGCTACCGCCGCGAGCCGGGCGTCGCGGCGGACTCGCGCGTCGAGACCTTCGCGGCGGTGCGCCTCACCATCGATTCCTGGCGCTGGAGCGGCGTTCCGTTCTATGTGCGCACGGGCAAGTGCCTGCCGGTCACCGCGACGGAGGTGGTGGTCGACCTGCGCGCGCCACCCGCCGATGTGTTCGGCCAGAGCGCCCCGAAGCAGCCGAATTATCTGCGCTTTCGCGTGGGGCCCGAGGTGGCGATCGCGCTCGGCGCGCACGCGAAGCAGCCGGGCCCGGCGATGCAGGGCCACGACGTCGAGCTGTACGTGAGCCAGCAGCAGGCCGACGAGATGGACGCCTACGAGCGCCTCATCGGCGATGCGATGATCGGGGATGCCGTGCTCTTCGCACGCGAGGACGAGGTGGAGGCCGCCTGGGCGGTGGTCGATCCGGTGCTGCGCGCGCAGACGCCCGTCTACCCCTACGCGCAGGGCAGCTGGGGACCCGCGCAGGCCGAAGAGTTGGTGACCGATGGCCCCTGCAGGTGGCACAACCCGGGGGCGGACCCGCACGGCTGGACGCGCGCCTGCGGACAGAGCGGCGCTACCCAAGAGGTGCAAGGCGCCGCGCGCTGAGCCGTGCCGCGGCGAGCGTACGCTTTACCGCGGCGCGGCGAGGTTCTCCGGCCAGGCCGCCCGGTCGCTCCAGATCTCGATCACGGCGCACCCTCGCACGGCTTGCCACGCGGTGAGCGTCGCGCTTCGCGCCAGAAGCGCAGCGAGGGCGGGGCGCTTCTCCGCCCCCGCCACGACGAACACGAGCTCGCTCACCCGTGCGAGCACCTCCGGTGTCACGCTGACGGCGTCCCGGCCGTCGGGACGGTGCACGGGGATCGCGCGATGGCCTTGCGCGCGCTCGAGATCGTGCGCGCCGAAGAGCGAGGCCGTGTGCCCGTCCGCCCCGAGCCCGAGCAGTCCGAG
>JASHUC010000081.1 GCA_030040235.1 Gammaproteobacteria bacterium
ACGGGATGCCGATCCTCAACGCCGACAAGGCGAAGAACGTGATCGTCATCAAGCGCGGCCAGGGAGCGGGGTTCTCGGGGATCGAGAACGCGCTCTTCTATCTCGACAACACGCGCATGCTCTATGGCGATGCGCAGAAAGCCGCAGCCGAGCTCATCCAGGCGGTGAAGGCAGTGGGGTAAGATCGCCCTCGCTGCGTCCCCGCAGCGGGAGCCGTCGGTCCGCGGACCCTCGAGGCCCCACGTGAGCGAGTGGAATCCGACGCTCTACTCGCGCTTCGAGGAGGAGCGCACCCGCCCGGCCGCCGAGCTGCTGGCGCGGGTACCCCTGTCGGGGCCGCAGCGCGTGGTCGATCTCGGTTGCGGGCCGGGGAATTCCACGAAGTTGCTCGCCAGGCGCTACCCGGCGGCCCAGCTCACCGGTATCGACACCTCCGCGGCGATGCTGGCGAGCGCGCGAACCCGCTTGCCCGCCGTCGAATTCGAGCAGCGTGATATCGCCGCGTGGCGGCCCGCTGCGCCCGTGGATCTTGCGTTTGCCAACGCCTCGCTGCAGTGGGTGCCGGAGCACGAGCGCATCATTCCGCAGCTGTTCTCGAGCCTCGCTCCGGGCGGCACGCTCGCCGTGCAGATGCCCGACAACCTCGAGGAGCCGAGCCACGCGCTGATGCGCGAAGTGGCGGGAGATGCGCGCTTCGCAGCCTCGATCGGCAGTGCGCACACGGTGCGTGCGCGGATTCTTCCCGCGCAGCGCTATTACGATCTGCTCGCGTGGCACGCGGACGTGGACCTCTGGAGGACGACGTATCATCACGTCATGGAGGATCCCACCGCCATCGTGGAGTGGCTGCGCGCGACGGGACTCAAGCCGTTTCTCGAGCCCCTCGCGCCGCATTTGCAGGAAGCGTTCCTCGCCGAATACGAGCGGCGGATCGATAGCGCCTATCCGCCGCGCGCGGACGGCCGCCGGCTGCTCGCGTTTCCGCGCCTCTTCATCGTCGCGCGACGCCGCGAGCGGCCATGAGCCCGGTGTGGGCCGTCGGTCTCATGACCGGCACCGTCCTCGACGGCATGATCGACATTGCAGCGATTCGGACCGACGGCGAGGGCATCGACGAGCTCGGCCCGTGGACGCTCAGCCCTTATCCGCCGGAATTGCGAGCGCTCTTGACCCAGGCGATGGACGCCGCACGCGAGTGGCAGTTCGAAGGGGCGGAGCCGGAGATCTTCCGCGAGGCCGAGCAGGCGCTCACCCGTGCGCAGACCGAGGCGCTGCAGGGATTCCTGTCGCAACACGGGCTCGCGCCGCGGGACGTCGCCATCGTCGGTTTTCACGGCCAGACGGTCCTGCACCGGCCCCCGCAGACCGGCCGCCGCGGCGCGACGCGCCAGCTCGGCGACGGGGAAGCGATGGCGCGCGCGCTCGGAATCGATGTCGCCTATGACTTTCGCACGGCGGATATGCGCGCCGGAGGACAGGGAGCACCGCTGGCGGCGATCTATCACGCCGCCTTGCTCAGGCTCGCGGGCGCGACGCCCAATTCCGCGGTGCTCAATCTCGGTGGCGTCGCGAATGTGACGTGGTGGGGAGGGCGCGAGGAGATCGTCGCCTTCGACACCGGCCCCGCCAACGCGCCGCTCAACGACTGGGTCAGGCTTCATGGACTCGGCGAGTTCGATCGCGATGGCATGCTGGCAGGCCAAGCGGCAGCGGACGAGGCGCGGCTCGCAACGATCCTCGCTCATTCTTTCTTCGCAGCGCCCTACCCCAAGTCCCTCGACCGCAACAGTTTCGGGGCGGAGATCGTCGCGGGATTGAACCCGGCCCAGGGCGCCGCAACGCTCACCGCGCTCGTCGGGGCCGCCGTCGGCAAGGCGCTCGATCGCCTGCCACAGCGGCCGGAGCGCGCGGTCCTCTGCGGCGGCGGCCGCAAGAATCCCGCCATCCTCGATGCGATCCGCACGCGGGCGCGCATCACGCCGATCACCGCCGAGCACGTCGGCTGGCGGGGCGATGCCATCGAGGCCGAGTGCTTCGCGTACCTCGCCGTGCGCGTGATGCGCGGTCTGCCGATCAGCTTTCCGCTCACGACCGGCGTGAAGCAGCCGATGACCGGAGGGCGCGTTGCACAGCCTCATCGCTAGATTGGGCCGGTCGGCAGCAGCTCCCCGAGTGCGTACAGCGTGAGCTCCCCTGCTGCCGGGCGCACTGGGATGACTGTTCGGCTGGCGGTCGCAGCCCCGCAAAGCGCGCGTCAACTCGCCCCGCTGCCGGATGGCTGTACAGCCACGAAGCGGATACTAAAATGGCTCGTTTCGTTCCGGCCGTGGACGAATTGAGGAGTCGAGCTCGATTACGATGCCCGGAAACAGACGCTTGGCGCTCGGCGCTCGCAGCGGCTGGCTCTGCAGAGCAGCCGCGGCGTGGGCTCTCCTGCTGGGGCTCGTGAGCCTGGCGGCTCAGCCGCGAGCGGTTGAAGCTCAGGCGTCCGGCACGACCAACGCCCTCTATGCCGATCCCCACCAGCCGGACATCTCGGGGCTGTGGCTCGTCACGGGCTGGTTCACGCTCTCGCCGGACCGGGCATTGCCCTCTCTCAAGCCGCCCTACGATGCCCTGTATGCGAAGCGCATGAAAGCCTTCAACGCGGGAGCCCCGATCGACGATGTCACGGCCAACTGTCTGCCGCCGGGCATGCCCCATATCATGGTCGTGCCCTACCCGTTCGAGATCGTGCAAACACCGGGACGCGTGCTGTTTCTCTTCGAGTACGCAGGTCAGGTGCGCCGGATCTACCTCGACGGGCGGCGGCCCAGCGAGGACGACGATCCCACCTATTACGGCCTCTCGACCGGTCACTGGGAGCGGTCAACGCTCGTGGTAGAGACGAGTCGGATCCGGGCGGATACCCAGGACGACTTCAGCGGACTTCCTCATAGCGATGCGCTCGTCATCACCGAACGGTTCCGCCGCATCGATCACGCTACGCTCGAGGATCGGATCACGCTCACGGATCCCAAAGCGTATGCACAGCCCTTCACCGTGACTCGCCGTTACCAGCTGCATCCGACCTGGAGCATCGGTGAATACGTCTGCGAGGAAAACAACCGCAACGCGAGCGGTGCAAACGGAGTGACCGGCTTCGGGGTGCCGCCACCGGCGAAGAAACCGTGAGGACGGCCTCGATCAAATTTCGGAGTCTCCTTCTCGTTGCGCTGGTGACGCTCGGCCTCGATGCCACGCTCGCGACCGCGCACCACTCCTTCGCGATGTTCGATCAGAAGCACACGCTGGTGCTCGAGGGCACGGTGGTGCAGTTCCAGTGGACGAACCCGCACGTGTGGATCGAGATGAACGTTCGTGACGGCCACGGCGGGTCTTCCAAATGGGGCATCGAATGCACGAGCGTGAACAGTCTGCGACGGCAAGGCTGGCATCACGACTCGCTGCATCCCGGCGACCGCGTAAGGCTCATTTTGCGTCCGCTCCGCAACGGCTCGCTCGGCGGGCAACTCAACAAGCTTCTCGAGATCAACGGGAGTCCCTCGAATCTCGTGAGCTATCGCTGAAAGCACGCCGGGCCGGTGCCGGGAATCACACGTCCCGCCATGCGCATCGTTTGTACCGGAGAATGCATGCTCGAGCTGTCGGGGGGCCTCGGCCGCCCGGCACGCCTCGGCTTCGGGGGCGATACGCTCAACACGGCGATTTACCTCGCGCGCCTGGGATACGAGCCGGCCTACCTCACCGCCTTGGGCGATGATCCTTACTCGGAGGAGCTGCTCGCGAGCTGGCGCGCCGAAGGCGTGCGTACCGATCTGGTGGCGCGCTGCGCGGGAAGGCTGCCGGGCCTTTACGCGATTCGCACCAGCGAGCACGGCGAGCGGCAGTTCTTCTACTGGCGCAGCGCGAGCGCCGCGCGAGCCCTGCTGTCGTGTCCGGCCCGCGATGCGCTGCTCGCCGCGGCCTCCGGCGCCGATCTGCTCTACCTCTCCGGCATCACCCTGTCGCTCTATACGCGTGAGGAGCGCGCGAGACTGCATGGCCTTGCCGAGCGGATTCGAGCGCACGGCGGCACGGTCGCCTTCGATCCCAATCTTCGTCCCGCATGCTGGCCATCGCTCGCGGATGCGCGGCAGGCACTCGAGAGCTTCGCTCCGCTCGTGTCCGTCGCGCTGCCGACGCTGGCGGACGATACGGCGCTGTGGGGCGATACGAGCGCCGCAGCGGCGGCGGCGCGCTGGCAAGCCTGGGGCGCACGTGAGGTCGCAGTGAAGCTCGGGCCGCAGGGAGCCTATGTCGCGAGCGAGCCGCTGCGCGCGCACCTGCCCGGGGCCGCCGTCCGGGTTGTTGACTCGACGGGTGCGGGCGATGCGTTCAACGCGGGGTATCTCGCCATGCGGTTGCGCGGTGCATCGCCGCTCGAAGCGGCGCGCGTCGCGAACGACCTCGCCGCCGTCATCGTGCAGCATCCCGGAGCCATCGTGCCCGTCGAAGCCACGGCTCGAATCTGCTCGCAGGTTCAGGCCGCACCGGAGCTCGCTCCGAGGCCCTGACGCTCAAATGCCGCCGCGGGATCGTCGAGCGCACGATACGCGGCTGCAACGGCCGTGCCGAAGCGCTCGCAGGAGGCGAGCTCGCGCGGGAAGACGTGCTCGAGCCCGAGGAAGCGCGGCACATCGGCCTGCGCCTCACCGATGGCGGCACGTCCGATCGCAACCAGCCGGTCTGCGTCGGGGTCGACGAGCGGCACGCCGCAACGCGCCTGCCGAGCGATGAAGCGCATCCAGGCGGCGAGGGGCACGGCGAGCCGCGCGAGCGGCCGGCCGGCCCCGAGCGCCTCCTCGACGCTCGGGACCAGGCGAATGGGGAGCTTCTTCGAGCCATCCCAGGCGATCTGTGCGAGCAGATGCCGCAGCTGCGGGTTGTGAAAGCGGCGCAGAATCGCATCGATGTAGTGCGCGGTCCCCGCGCCGAAGGATGGCTCGAGGCCCGGCGCGATGTCCTCACGCATCAACCGCTCGAGGAAGCGCGCGAGCGGTGCATCCGTCATGGCCTCGCGCACCGTCTGGTGTCCGCGCAGCAGGCCGAGATAGGCGAGCGTCGAGTGTGCGCCGTTGACGAGCCGCAGCTTCGCGCGGTCGTAGCTCGCAACGTCCGTCGCGAGTGTGACGCCGGCGCCCTCCCAGTCCGCCTGGGGAAGCTGCGCCGAGCGCTCGATGACCCATTGCGTGAAGGCTTCCCGTTGCACGGGCCAGGCATCCTCGAGTCCTGCCGTCGCCTCGATGCGCCGGCGCAAGGACTCATCGCTCGCGGGCGTGATGCTGTCCACCATCGTGCGCGGGAAGGCAACCGTGTCACGAATCCATGCCGCAAGCCCCGCATCGAGTCGGCCCGCAAAATCGGTCACCGCGGCGCGCAGTGTCGGACCATTATCCGCAAGGTTGTCGCAGCTCAGGATCGTGAACGGTGCGACCCCGCACGCGCGCCGCCGGCGCAGCGCCTCGGCCAGCCAGCCGATGAGGCTGCGGGGCTCGCGCGGCGCGCGCAGATCGTGCGCGATGTCGGGGTGATGAAGGTCGAGCCGCCCTTCCGGATCGAGACAGTAACCCTTCTCCGTGACGGTCAGCGTCACGAGCCGTGTGTCTGTGGCCTCGAGTCGCCGGAAGATCTCCGCGGCGTGCTCGGATGCGAGCAGCACCTCGCGGAGAGCTCCGATCACGCTCACGCGCGAATCTTCCCCGAGCTCGGCTAGCGCATACAGCCAATCCTGCGGCGCGAGCGCATCGTGAACGCCGCGACTTCGAAGCGCCACCGCCGAGACGCCCCAGCGCCGATCCGACCGCAGCAACCGGTCGAAGTAGAACGCCTGATGAGCGCGGTGAAACGCGCCCGGGCCAAAGTGGACCACGCCGACGCCGACGGCCTCGCGGGGATATTCGGGGAGTGCGACCCCGGCGCCTGCCGAACGCAGGGTCCGCTCGCTGAGACGCGGAGCGCTCACACCGAGCTCACCCGCCCGTCCCACATCGAGCTCACCCGTCCCCGCAAGCTCACCAATCCCACATCGATCCATCCGCTAGGCGAGCGATGGGCAGCTGCTTCGGCGAGTACGGAAATCGCGCGGCGGCGCGCTCGTCGATATCCACCCCATGTCCGGGACTCTCGCCGCAGGTGAGATATCCGTCGTGGAAGCGGTAATCGCGCGGGAAAACCTCGAGC
>JASHUC010000082.1 GCA_030040235.1 Gammaproteobacteria bacterium
CGTGAAGACGTGCGAAGGCAGCAACCCGTGCAGATGAAAGAGATCACGCTCCGCATCGGGAAACGCACTGCCCTTGTTGAGCATCGGGGTATTGACGAGCGCGTAGCCTTCTGCGGCGACCTCGAGCGCATCGGTGAATGCCGGCTCTGCTGGGCCAGTGCGGCTCATCGAGCGATCTTACGCGAAATCGCTTGCGCCGCTTGCGGCGGGCGGAATATATTCATCCCTATGGGTGAATATAGCAGGCTCGACGATACCCTGACCGCGCTTGCCGATCCGACGCGGCGTGCGATCCTCGCCCGGCTCTCCTGCGGCGAGGCGCGGGTTACCGACCTCGCCGCGCCCTTCGCGATCTCACTCAACTCCGTCTCCAAGCACATCCGTATCCTCGAGCGAGCGAGTCTCGTTCGGCGCCGCAGGGCAGGCCGTGAGCATCTACTGAGGCTCAATCCCAAGCCGCTCGATGCGGTGTCCCGCTGGCTCGAGGAGCAGCGCAGGCTGTGGATGTGGCGGCTCGGCGAGCTCGACAAGATCCTGACCCGGGAGAGAAGAGCATGACCGCCAAGGCTGCACGGCACGTGACGGTCACACACCGCTACGGCATCTCGCCGGAGCGCGTTTTCGATGCCTTCCTGGACGTGAAGACGGCGCGGAGATTTCTGTTCGCGACACCGGCAGGCGCCATGATCACGGCGGAGATCGATGCGCGTGTGGGCGGACGGTTCGAGTTCACCGAGCGACGCCCCGACATGGGCGATGTGCGCCATGTCGGTGAATACCTGGAGATCAAGCGTCCGAAGCGGCTCGTCTTCACCTTCGGGGTCCCGCAGCTCGATCCCCGCATGACCACCGTCACGATCGAGATCCGGCCGCAGGGCGTGGGGTGCGAGCTCACATTGACCCATGAGGGCGTACCGCCCGACTACGTCGAACGCACTCGCGACGGATGGAGCCGTATCCTCGCGAGCCTCGAGCCGGCCTGCGAGGCGAGATTGACGCGGCATCGATCCCCCGGTGCTTGAATCGGTCGAGCTCCGCCATGCGTGGAGCCCGCCGATGCGCTAGACTCTCGCGCGAGCGCCGAGCGACCTTCATACACCACAATCAAAAGGGGGGGTCCCGTGATCAAACTATCCTCTGCACCCTATGCAGCGCTGCTGCTGCGCTTGAGCCTGGGCGTCATGTTCCTGGCCCATGCCGCAATGAAGATCTTCGTGTTCACGATTCCCGGATTCGTCGGCTTCTTCCATACGCTTCACCTGCCGGCAATCGTCGCCTACGGAATCATCGCGCTCGAGATCGTGGGCGGCATCGCACTGATCGTCGGATTCTATGCGTCTTGGTTCGCCGTGCCGCTGGCCCTCGAGATGATCGGAACGATCATCCTCGTTCACGGTGCCAACGGCTGGGTGTTCACGGCCAAGGGCGGCGGCTGGGAGTATCCGGCCTTCTGGGCGGTTGGACTCATCACGCTCTACCTGCTCGGCGACGGCGCACTCGCCCTGAAGCCGCCACCTCAGCCGAGTCACTGACGCTACCGATACGACGCGCTCGTGAATCCCGCCGGGAGACCGGCGGGTGGCGCGACCACCCATGCGGGTAGTTCCCCGCGTGCGATGCCCGTTGCAAGCTGCGGTGCATCGTCACGAGGATGCCCGCGATGCCTGAGACCTCTTTGCTCCAACAGCTCTCGCTCGAGCGTGCCGCGCTCGCGGGCAGTCTCGTTCCCCGACTCGCGACCGTCCTGGCCGCTCGCCGGCGCACGGTTTCGGCCATTCGCTGGCGCGGCGCCTATCTCATCACCGCGGCAGAGCCCCTCGCAGGCATCGAGGAGGTCCAATGGCGTGCGGCCGCCGGGAGAGACACCCCGGAAGCTGAGCCGCAGCGCGCCGAGGTCATCGCCGCGGATCTCGCGACCGACGTCGCGGTCATCCGTACCCAACCTGGCGCGGCGAGCGAGGCTTGTCCCCCGCCGCCTCAGCGGGATGCGCTGACGCTCGGGGAAACCGTCGCCATCGCCGGATGCGACGAACGCGGAGCACTCGTGCGGTGGAGCATGGTGTCGGTCGCCGGAGCTGCATGGCGCTCACGGCGCGGAGGACAGATCGCCCAGCGGCTCGAGTTCGGGGCGGCGGTCGATGCGCGCTTCGAAGGCGCTTTGATCGCCGATACCGCGGGACGCCTCGCCGCGATGCAGGTGAGGGGCCCCTTCGGGCGATCGCTCGGGATTCCGGCCGCCACCATCGAGCGGGTGCTCGAAACGGTCGACCGGCATGGCCACCTGCCACGACCGTACCTCGGGCTGCGACTTCAGACCCTGTGGCTCGATGCGGGCACGGCCACCCGCCTCGGACGCCACGCGGCGCGTATCCCGGTCATCACGGGGGTCGATGCGGAATCGCCTGCGGCGCGCGCCGGTTTGCAACCGGGTGACCTGATCGAGAGCATCGACGATGAGGAGGTCGATGGGGTCGATGCGGTCGCGCAGGCTCTGATGGGCACGACACCCGGTTCCCCGCTCGTGCTCGGCCTGCGCCGGGGCGGAGCGCCCGAGCAGCGCACCCTCACGGTCGTGGAGAGGCCTCGCGCGGCGCGCTGAGGGCGAGCCTTGTGCTCGGGCTAACCGCCACCATCATGGATTGTCGTGCACGTGATCGTAGCGGCTTCCGATGCCGGCACTCGCCAGAGGCTGCGAGCGCAGGTGCTGGGCGCCGGTCTGCCTTGCGATGAGGAAGTCGCCTCGCCGGCGCTTCTGCACGCGAGCCTGGCGCTCCGCGAACCCGGCGAAGCGGCGCTCGTCGTGGTAGCCCGCGGCGACGACTCCACGGTGCGCCTCGCGCTCGGCTCCGATGTGCCCGTGCTGATCTGGCCCCGTGTGGAAGCGGACGCCGGGCGCTTCACGCAGCGCGGACAGAGGCGCCTGACCTCCCGCGAGCGCGAGATTCTCGCGCTGGTTGCAACCGGAACTTCCAACAAGGGCATCGCGCGAAGCCTGCGGATCTCGCCCAATACCGTGAAATTTCATCTGACCAGGCTCTTCGGGAAGCTCGGCGTCGCCACGCGGGCCGAGGCGATCGCCGCCGCCGCGCGGAGCGGGGAGCTCTCGCTTTGAACGATCTCGAACGAACGGACGAGGCCGATGCGCTCGATTCGTACTCTCGCAACGTCATCCGCGTCGCCGAGCTGGCGACCCCCGCCGTCGTGGCGATCACCGTGCCACGGCGCGGCCGCGGATCACAGAGCGACGGCCCATCGTCCCCGAGCAGCGCCTCCGGGTTCGTTTTCACCCCGGATGGCCTTCTGATCACGAACAGCCACGTGGTCCACCGCGCACGCACGGTGCAGGTCACCTCCTCGCGTGGCGAGGAATTCGAGGCCGATCTGGTCGGGGAGGACCCGCATACCGACACGGCCCTGCTGCGAGCCTCGACCCCGCTATCGGCCATCGAGCTCGGCCGCTCGGCGGCGTTGCGAGTGGGACAGCTCGTCATTGCGATCGGCAATCCATTCCGGTTCGATTGCACGGTCACCGCCGGCGTGGTGAGTGCGCTCGGCCGCTCGCTTCGCGCGAGCTCCGGTCGCTTGATCGAGAACGTGATTCAAACGGACGCGGCGCTCAATCCGGGTAACTCCGGAGGCCCGCTCGTCGACTCCCGCGGGCGCGTGGTGGGCGTCAACACCGCGATCATCCCGAGCGCGCAGGGTATCTGCTTCGCCATCGGGATCGATACCGTACAGCAGGTCGTCGTGGAGTTGCTGCACCACGGCCGGGTACGGCGCGCGAGCCTCGGAATCGGCGCACAGAGCGTGCCGATTCCGCAACGTCTGCGCCGCCACTTCGAGCTCGAGCAGCGCCTCGGCGCACGCGTACTTCAGGTCCTCCCGGATGGGCCGAGTGCACGGGCCGGCATCGAGGCGGGTGACCTGCTGACCGGCTTTGGCGGCCAGCCCGTCGCCGGGGTGGACGGCCTTCATCGGGCGCTCATCGGGTCGCGCATTGGTCTGCCCGTCCTGCTCGATCTGATACGGCGAGGACGGCGGCTGCAGCTCGAAGTGGTGCCCGAGGAGGCGAGGGAAACGGCCTGAGATCTCGAGCATCGGGCAGCGGATGAGTCTTCACGGTCCGGTTATGATTGCGGGGCTGATGACACGGTGGAGAACACAAATGCACCACAGCCCGACCTTGGTCCGCCCCGCCTCGCTCACCTGCGTCGCCGCCCTCCTCGCCATCGGCCTGTTCGCGCACGATCCCCCGGTGAGCGCGCAGCCGGCCCCCTCCGAGGCATCGTGCCCGCCCGCAGGCGATCTCAACTTCATCTGCGGGCTCATCAACGTGGAGGACTTCCTGCCGGTCGAGGGCGGGCGATGGCTCGTCGGCAGCTCCATGAAGCTCGGGTCCGCCGGGCTCTACCTGATCGATACTGCCGCAAAGACCGCCCAGCCGGTCGAGCTCTCGATCGCTGCGCAGCCCGATCCGCAGTACGCCGGCTGCCCGGCGCCGAATCTCAAGCAGCTCATGACCCATGGGCTCGACGTCGTCCCAGGCCGCAACGGCACGAGTACGGTCTTTGCGGTCAATCACGGCGGTCGTGAATCGGTCGAGATCTTCCGGTTGAACCCCGCCGCCAATCGCGCCGAATGGATCGGCTGCACGATTCTGCCGGAGGGCGCGAACGGCAACGCCGTGGCGGCGCTGCCGCACGGCGGATTTGTCGTCACCAAATTCATGGACCCCCGCGACAAGCAGGCCTTCCAGCACATGCTTGCCGGCCAGGTGACCGGCACCGTCTACCGATGGTCACCCGGGAAGGGCTTCAGCGAAGTACCCGGCACACGCCTCCCGGGCGATAACGGCGTCGTCGCCTCCCACGACGGGCGCTGGTTGCTGATCAACGCGTACGGATCGAGACAGATCTATCGCGTGCCGCTCTCGGGCCGCGGCAAGCGCTCGCACGTCGAGGTCGAATTCAACCCCGACAATCTGCGCTGGGCGCCCGACGGCACACTGTTCGTCACCGGACAGTTCCTCACTCCGCGCAGCCCTGGCGGTCACGACCCCTGGGCCACGGTGCGGCTCGACCCGCGAACGATGACCGTCACGCCGGTGGCGAAGGAGCCGGGCCGGGCGGCGTTTGCCGACGCCACGAGCACCGTGCAGGTAGGGGACACGCTTTGGTTCTGCACCTTCCGGGGTGATCGCATCGCGTATCGGGCGCTCCAGTAGGCCGGAACCACACCCATTTACAACCTCGTGCCCGGCTTCTAACCTTGGCTCACAAAGAGTGCACGCAGGATCAATGGCTTCCCGCGACTGAGCGTCGCGGGATCCCTGGCGGAGGGTCTATGAAATACCCCGTGTGGTTCGTGCGTCTGGTGTTCGGGGCTTGGATGGTTCCAGCCGGTCTGAACCACTTTTATCCCCTGTTTCCGCAGCCGATGGGCACCAAGCCCCTGAGTCACGAGTTGGTCGTGGCCCTGCTCAGCAGCCACCTGTTCGACATCGTCAAGGCGGTGGAACTGATCGCCGGGGTGTGCGTGCTCACCGGGTTCTACGTCCCACTGGCGCTCGCGGTGTGCATGCCGGTCTCGGTGTGCATCTTCTACTGGGACACACCCCTCGAGGGCTGGCTCTCGGGGGCCTCGCATTTCGGCGAGGCGGCGCTGCTGTGCAATTGCTTGCTGTGCCTGGCTTACATCAAGAGCTACCGCGCGATGTTCACCCTCCGATCCAAACCCAGCACCCTCGGGGCACCTGCGGCACGGGCCACCGTCCAACCCGCTGGAGCCGGACGATGAAAGCGCTCATCCTGACCGGTCGTCTGGTGTTCGGCGCCTGGATGGTGGTCAACGGCGCCAACTACCTCTTCGCCTCGCTCTATGCCATTCCGATGGGGCAGGAGCCGCTCGCCATTCAGCTGATGGCGGCCCTCATCCACAGCAGGCTCTTCGATGTCGCCATGTGGATCCAGCTGGTGACGGGAGTGCTGATCCTCGCCGGTGCCTTCGTGCCGCTCGCCCTGTGTGTGGTGATGCCGATCTCGGTGTGCGCGCTTTACTGGTCGGTGATCCTCGAGCACCAGCCCCTCGGTGCACTCCTGGCGCTCGCTGCCTTCGCGCTCAACGGACTCTTGATGCTGACGTATCTCGATTACTACCGGGGGCTCCTGCAGCGAAGCGCCGTGACGCTCGGGGAAGCTGGACAGGGCCTCGCCCGCTATGAAGACGTCTTCGCGAATCCGAGTGGCCGCACCTCCCGCAGCGGTTTCATCCGCGCCCTGATACCCCTGGCGGCCGTCACGGCGCTTTATTTCTTCCTCGTCAAGGGCCGCAACGGCGAGTGGGTTCTCGTGACGCTGTTTTTTCCCGGCATGGTGCTCCAAGCCCGGCGACTGCACGACATGGGCCAGACCGGCTGGCTGCTCCTCGTCCCGGGCATCCTCGACGCCGTGGCCATCGGGCTGCACATGGCCCACCGCAACCCCGAGCTGCGGCCCGCGCTGAGCTGGGCCGCGCTCATCGTCACCGTGGTCTTCGTGCTCTGGGGCCTGGGCGGCAGGGGGCAGACCCAAGCCAACCGGTTCGGTGCGCCGGCCCCCGCCTGAGCCGCCGCCCGCACGGTCCGGCGAGCAGCGCGCTCCGCGCTAGCTTGCGCCGAAGGGTCCTGGAAACGCAGCGTTCAATGCCTCGAGGTCTTGCCGGGTGAGCGCGAGGGAGAGCGCTGCGGCGTTTTCCTTGGTATGCGCCGGAGCGCCGGATTCGGGAATGGCGATGACATTTCCGCCGCGGATGACCCAGGCGAGCGCCACCGCGGCTGCCGGGCAGTCATGCGCAGCACCGATCTGCGCGAGCGTGCGATCTGCTACGACCAGATGATGGTCGCCGCCGAGCGGGGAATATCCCATCACCGGAATGTGGTGCTCGGTGCACCACGGCAGCACATCACGCTCGATATCACGGTTGTGGAGACTATAGACGACCTGATTGGTTGCGCAGCGTGGCCCGTCGGGCACCCGGAACAGAGCCTCCATCTGGGCCCTGCCGAAATTCGACACTCCCCAGGCGCGAATCTTTCCCGCCCGGCGCAGTTGCTCGAATGCCGCGACCACGCCGGGGAACTCGGTGCTGGGGACCGGCGAATGCAACAGGTACAGATCGAGATAATCGGTGCCGAGCCGCGCGAGACTCGCATCGCAGGCGCGGGGAATGCCATCGCCTGAAACCTCATCGGCCTCCACCTTGGAGACCAGGAATATCCGTCCACGCTCGCCCGCGATCACGTGGCTCAGGAATTGCTCGGAGCGGCCATCGCCGTAATTTCCCGACGTATCGATCAAGGTCATGCCGAGCGAGACACCCTCTTGCACGGCCTGCGCTTCGAGCGCTTCGGGGTGCCTGCCCTGTCCGAGGTGCCAGGCGCCCTGACCGACCGCCGGGACTCGGGTGCCATCGGGGAATCTGACGGTGCGCGCTCGCCTGTTCGCTGCAAAGGCCCGCGCGCTTCCTTGCATCGCGAGCATTGCAGGCAATGACAGACTGAACGCTGCACAACGGGCACCGAATTCGCGTCGGCTCAGCAAATGCTTGTTCATGGTGTCCCTCTCCTGCTTGCGCTGCGAGAATGGATCGGATGAAGCCGGTCTTCGGCTCCCGTCAGCACGCTGCCCGGGCAGAGCCTTAGGCATCAAAGGCTTAGGCGACCGGCTCCCCGAGCCCGATTGTAGCCCGCCCCCGCTTGATGCGGCGTATCATGTGAGCCGGCATCGAGCGTGAGGTTTCGGATGGAGCCGAGTCTTCGAACTCCGAGCGCGTGCCGCGCAATGGGACGTCTTGCCTGGGGAAGCGTGCTATTCGGCCTCGTCTTCGGTGGGGTCGCACTCGCCGCGGGCGTTCAACGCGCGACCGCTCCGCCCGGGGCCCTCCCGACGACGCCGCCCATTCCCAGTGTTCCGATCAATGCCCCGGAGCCGCGCTTCGTCGCTCCAACGCTCCGCGACCGGATCGGCAGAATCTGGGCACCGGTCCTGATCAACGGCAAGGGGCCCTTCCGCCTGGTGCTCGATACAGGGGCGAATCGCTCCGCAGTGACGGCCGCGGTGGCTCAGGCGCTCGGGATTCCACTCGATGTCTCCAATCCCCTGGAGCTGCATGGCGTCACGGGCTCGGCGACCGTTCCGTCGATCCGTGTCTCGGACCTCTCCGTCGGCGATCTGCTCATCCGCTCGCTCGTACTGCCGATCGTGCCCGATGCCTTAGGCGGCGCTCAAGGCGTGCTCGGTACCGATGGACTCCTCGACAAGCGCATCTACATCGACTTTCGGCACGACCGCATCACGATCAAAAGATCGAGAGGCCTGCGCGCCCCGTACGGATTCGTCACGATTCCGTTGCGCATCAACGACCATCGTCTGCTCACGACCCAGGCCCGTGTCGCCTCTTTTCCGGTGACGGCCATCATCGACACGGGAGCCGAGTCGAGCATCGCCAATCTCGCTCTGCGGCAGGAGCTCCTGCGGCATAAATCCAATTACAAGTTCACGGATGATGTGGTCCTCGGCGCCACGGACGACGAATCCGCGGGCCAGGACGCCGCCTTTCCTACCATCCATCTGGGCGACGTGATGATCGAGGGCGCGCATATCACGACCGGCGATCTGCAGATCTTTGACGACTGGAACCTCACGGACAAGCCTGCGATCCTCATCGGCATGGATGCGCTCGGTACGCTGGACGAGCTCATCATCGATTACCGCCTGCACGAGTTGCAGATCCGCACGCAGAACACGGACCTGGAGCGGG
>JASHUC010000083.1 GCA_030040235.1 Gammaproteobacteria bacterium
CCCGCAATGCCCAGGTGCTCTACTCCGTCGCCGGACAGGACGAGGGCAAAACCAACTGGGACCGGCCGCCGGCGCAGAGGTAAGGACGGACGGGGCGTAGGGTTCTTTCGGGAGCGTACAAACATGGATGTTTGTATCGCAGCCCCACAGGGACGTGCTCGTGCTCGTGGGCGGTCCCGAAAGAGCCCTACGCCCCGACCTCGCTTGCCCTGTTACGCCGGTGCGACGTCGGACATTCGGTCGACGGTTCGCAGCGGCGGAAACAGCCGCATCCAGATTGCCACCACTACGAGCGTGCCGATGCCGCCCAGCACGACCGCCGGCACCGTGCCGAACAGTTGCGCGGTGAGGCCGGATTCGAACTCGCCGAGCTCGTTGGAGCTCGAGATGAAAAGTGTGCTCACCGCGCTCACCCGGCCGCGCATCGAGTCGGGTGTCGCGAACTGCACGAGCGCCGCGCGAATGAATACGCTCACCTGATCGGAAGCGCCGAGCACCGCGAGCGCTGCGAGCGAGAGCCCAAAGTTCCGCGAGAGGCCGAAGACGACCGTGACCAGGCCGAAGATCGTGACTGCGGCGAACATCGTCGTGCCGACGTGGCGGTGGATGGGGTGACGGGTGAGAAAGAGCGCAACGAGAGCCGCGCCCACCGCGGGCGCACTGCGCAACATGCCGAGGCCGCTCGGCCCCACGCGCAGGATATCGCGCGCATAGATGGGCAAAAGCGCAGTGGCTCCCCCGAGCAGCACCGCGAACAGGTCGAGCGAGATGGCTCCCAGCACGACGGGCCGCGATCGAACGAACCGAATACCCTCCGCGACGCGCGTCATGCGCCCGGCGAGCGGCACCTCCGAGGGCGCGCGGCGCCGTCCCCGCAGCAGCATCGTGCCGAGCGCCGCCAGCAGAAACGCGATGAGGCAGCTGCCGTACGCAAACGCCGGCCCGAGCGCGTAGGCGAAGCCCCCGGCCGCCGGACCCCCGATGACGGCCACCTGCGAGACCGAAGAAGACCAGGCGATCGCCTTCGGCAGCCGCTCAGCAGGCACCAGGAAGGGCAGCAGCGCGCGTCCGGCGGGGCCGGAGAATCCACGCGCCGCCCCGAAGAGCACGAGGATGGCATAGAGCGGCCAGATCTTGCGCGGGTGATTCGCCGCGAAGACCAGGAGCAGCGCGCTCGAGAGCGCCTCGACCACCAAACTGAGTGCGAGAATCCGCCGCGGATCGAAGCGATCGGTGATCTCGCCTGCAGGCAGCGTGAGCACGAAGATCGGCAGGAACTCGGCGAGCCCCACCATGCCGAGAGCGAGTGGCGTGCGCGTGAGATCGTAAACCTGCCATCCGACCGCGACCGATTGCACGAGCATCGCGATGCGCGCGAAGGAGCGCGTGCATAGATAGAACGGTAAGTCGCGATCGCGATAGATTGCCCGTGACTGCAAGGCTTCGATGCGTCGCCCCTATGGGCCCGCTGCTCGCCCCTGCACGGCCGGAGCTGATGCCCTCGCCGTGGGAGGCGCAGGCGGTCCGTCCGAGACGTCCACCGGCGCGGTGCTCGCACCGGGAACGCCCGCCGGCGAGGCGACCTGCGAGGCGGCGTGCCGTGCGGGGGCACGCGCCGCCTCCTCCGGCGACGGCGGAAGCTGCACCACCTCCAGAGCCGCGAGGTTGATCACGGACGGATCGTCACGCAACCGCACGTAAAGCTGACCATCGACTGGATGCGGCACGGGCAGTGCGTAACCCGGGAAGCCGTCCGGCACCTCCACCGGATGGCGGAACTTCGGATCGCTCGAGACGGCATCCACCAGAAACAGATTGGCCCCGGAGAGTTTGCAGGCGAGCTCCGGGGTCGAGGGACACTTGAGCTCCTTGAGCAGCGGCAACCGCACGAGCGTCGCAAGCGGCTGCCAATCGCCGGCGACACCCGCGGCGACCACGCGAAACTTCAGTGGCCCGAACGCCGAGAGACCGAACGCCTTGGCCGGATCGAGCGTCGCGACGGCAACGCTCGAATCCTCCAGAGTGATGCCGCCGTTGCCCATGCTCAGGGTGGTGGAGAACGCCTCGTCGGCCGTGGCAACGTCGATCTGCTCGTCGCGCGCGAAGGCGGACGGCGAGCGGGCACGGACGGAGAAGGTGAGCTTGGCCTCCTGCGGCAGCTCGTCCTGGTTCTGAAGCTCGATGTTGCTGCCGGTCGCGGTGCTCGAGAGCACGCTCTTGCCGATCAGCAGCACGCTCGGACGCGCGGCATCGACGCTCGCATCGAGCGTGAGCACGCGTCCGTCCTTGAGGCTCACCCGGGCGGTACCGCTCGCCCCGGCCGAGAGTGCGGCGGCGCTCTTTGCGTCCTTCGCGATCATCGTGAGCTCGTCCGCACCGAGGCTCGTGGACAGCTTGCCCGGCAGGAACTCGATCCCCCGCACGGTGAGGCTCGCCACCTCATCGAGGCGGCTGCCCTTCAGAATGCCCTGTGCATCACCCGCGTGGATCGTGAAGCTGTCGAGACGCCCAGCCTCCGCAAAGGCTTGCAGCGGAACGGATTGGGGCGAGCTCGCCCCGTACTGGCTGACGAGCAGCGCCATGGATCCGGGTTGCACTTCCTTGAGCGGCAGATTGAGCTCCACCTCCGTCGGCTTGACGCTCTT